>WRBU01000055.1 GCA_009784355.1 Defluviitaleaceae bacterium | reverse complement strand
CTGTGTCGGCATCTAAAGCGTCTATCATTTTGGTATCATTAAGCACAAGTCCGCTCATTTTAAACTCATCTAAAAGTTTCTTCTTGTAAACGTGAGGGTCGTCCAAGGCGGCATCGTATTCTAACATAGGGTTGAGCAAATTGAAATAAAACGCAGCAGCAGGCAAAACTTTTTTTGCGGTCTCATCCCCGTTAAGATGTGCAACTTTTTCCACGAAAGCTCCAAGATATATCAAAAGCTGCATATCCAGCCCATAATAAACCTCATCCAATGAAAACTGTTTTTTTCCAGATTTATAGTCAATAACTTTCACGTAATCAATGCCTTCAATTTCGCCAATATCCACTCGGTCTATGCGTCCTTGCAGCAGCATCTTGGTGTTGCTTGAAAGCTCGACCTTTATTGCATCTAGCGCAAGTTCATCACAAGAATTGGTAAGTCCAAAAGCTACTTCGTTATGGGCGACTTCAAAATTGCCGCCTGCGAGGTGACTAATCAAAGCATACGACGAAATTTTTGAAATATCCCGCATTTTTTGGGCAAAGTGCTTGTATCGACCGCTGGATTTTAATTGTTTGTTAGAGGGGTCGTTTAAAACTTCGTCAATAACTCCATCGACAAGGCTTGCAAGCCGCTCTTCGTTTTTAGCAGCATCATTGCCTATCTGCTTCAAAATTCCACCGAATTTTGCCAAAATATCGTGATAAATATTACCCATGTCAACAGCAGCGACTTCATAAACCCTGTGCTTTTTCGCCTTCAAATTATATTCAACAAAATACGAGAATGGACACGAAACATAGCGTTGCAGCTTCGAAACAGAGGTATGAATATTTTTTGGGTAAAGTTCTTGGATGGAGTTCTTTTCAAGTTTATGCGGGGATAATGAAAAGCTAAGGCTTTCACGCATTTTTGACAGCTTGCCTTCAAAAAAGCTATCTGTTTCAAAATAGCCATGGGCTTGCAATAAATGTGGCTTAATTGCTGTGTTTTGTACGGCATTATCCCCCATAGCTTCTAATAGCTCTGAAAAGACAGCTTGTGCGCATGATGTGTTTATGTCGTCATGGGCTGCCATTTTAGGGAAAAGCTCTATAATCCGCCCCACAGCACGAGCCGGACTTGCCGCTTTGCCGCTTAAATTTCCAGTAGGGTAGCTTATTGATAAAAATTCTGTTGGTTTTGCAAAATTAGTGTATATCAAAAAATTTTCTTCAAACATTTTTTGTATGGAGTCACCTGCTACATCCATCCCGCTATTTTTTAGATGTACCCTATCTTCATCAGACAAAAGGCTTGTGGAATCACTACGGCTTGGCATTGCGCCATCTTTTGCACCAAGTATAAGCAGAGCCTTTATATCGCCAAAGCGAGAGCGGCGCAAATCACCCATCACAAGTTGGTCTAGCGAGGGAGGGGCAAGACCAAGGTCGGTAAAGCCTGCTTCCAAAATTTTTGCAAATCCTGAAATATTTTCTTGATGTTCGGGTAAAATTTCCACAATTTTGTCCAGTACCTGTGTGATGCTATCCCAAATTTGCTCGTGCCAGCGCAATGACTCGTTATCGCCATTTTTAGCGGCTTCATCTATCCAATTTTCGAGGACACCTTGTGTATTATTGTGCAACAAAAATTCGTATATTGTAATTGCGAAATCTTTTAAGGCAAATTTTTTACGGGGGGTGAATTTTTGGGACAGCGGCTGCATAATATGCCATATTTTAGACCTAGTAGCATTAATAATCTCCGCATCATCAACATCAAAATTTTCCGACCAAGCCTTTTGCCCGCGGATGTTGTTGGCAAGTATAAAATTTTCTAATAAATCGAAGTTGCCCTGCTCTTCAAACATAGGCAGACGAAGAAGTTTAAATACCGCCTCATACGACCATCCGCTGGAAATAACCCCGCAAGCCGCAAGAAGCATTTGAGCAATGGGATGACCCAAAATATTACGCCGTGCATCCACAAAAACAGGTATTTTATAGCGGGCAAACAATGTAGGAACATATTTGGAATAAACTGCCAAATCTGCTGCAATAATACCTATTTCGCCGTATTTATACCCTCTTTTGTGGGTGAGATAGGTGATGGTTTTTGCGGCATCCTCAATTTCTGTAAAAATATTCTCGCTGGGCTCAACACGGATGTTTTTCGCAATATCAGCAAAAGTCTTGCCAAAATAATCATCTAAAAAGTTTTGGCTTAAAAAAGAAAGGTCATCTGAAACCTTGTGCCTATGTGATTCTTTTAAAATAACGGGCGGCTCAATTCTAATACCAAGTTCCGAGCTGAGCTCTGTAATTTTTTGCATTGTTGTTACTACTTCGTGGTGGACATCATATTTTGAAACATGTTGATTTTTGGCGATGGTGTGCAGCATAGGCAAAGTAATTTTGACGCTTTTTGCCACACCAAAAAGGGAAGTTAAAACTTTTTTTTCTTGTGGGGTAAAGGACTTAAAGCCATCTATCCAAATTTCTGACCCATACAAAAAGTCTGCATTAGGAATTTTTTGTGCCAAAATGTCTAGAATTTCATCCGATGAAATAAAATTTTCCTCCAAAAACTCACGGTATTCTGAATATATACGATGTAAATCAGACAGTTTTATCCCTAATGAGCTATTAGGCATATGCTCGGCACGCTCTTTCAAATCTTCGGGCAAAATGTTGTAATGATGAAATTCTGAAATTGAGTGAGCAAGGCTTTCCAAAAAACCCGCAGTTTCTTGCCCGGACTTAAAGTATCCAAGCTCAGGAGCAAGGCGGGACACAATTTTACGCAATATCATATTTTTTCCGCAGTTTTCAAGAATCGCCTTTCCAATGCCCCCTGTTTTTCCTAGTACAAAATAGGATAAGCGTTGAAAAGAGAGCACTCTAGCACGGCTTATTGCGCCATTTGATGTTGCTCCAATCAAAGCCTTTTCGCTTTGAAATGAATATTGCTCCGGAACAATCAAAATAAGATTGTTTTTGCCGCTATTTTCTTGAGCTACGGCGATTTCTTTGTGAACCAAAGTAGTTTTGCCGCTGCCGGGACCGCCTAATATAAATTGCAAAAGCAAAAAAATCACCCCAAAGCTAGTATAAATTATGGTACTGCTTAATAAAATGTTAGAAATACTCTGAAAACAATATGGGAGGACAAAATGGTAAAGTCAAGATTTGTTGTTTTACGAATGAAAGATATAATCCGCACGGGGATTTTTATTGTGATAGGCATCGTCTTGCTAATTGCGCTAATATGGTTTATTATGCCAAATAGGGATACCACACAACACGAGGGCGTGGGGGCTTTTGGCAGCTTTGTACCCGGCACATATACTTCTTACATAGTCCTGCATAACCGTCCCGTAACAGTTTCCGTAACAGTTGACGAGGATTCAATTTTAGACATATCTATCTCAGAATTGGAAGAAGTCGTAGAGGTGTTTTATCCATTGATAAATCCCACAATGACACATTTATCTCAGCAGGTGATACGCACACAGTCAACCAGTTATGAAGCATCTGTCGAGCGTCTGCATACCAGCCGAATACTGCTAGAAGCAATAGACATGGCATTGGAGCAGGCCCGAAATCCTGAAAACGGAGCAGAGATATAAAATGTTAGACTTCTATAATTCGCGGTAATATTTTTCCTCCTATAATTTCCACGACAGCATAGCTTTCTCGTGCTTGACCACCTCTTGGTTCTGTTATAGAGCCAGGGTTAAGCAAAGTTATGCTGTTTTTTTGCAAAATTATAGGGATGTGGCTGTGCCCAAAAAATGCGGCATCTGCGCCCATTTGTAATGCGGCGGTCAAAATGCGGTCATGCCCCGACTTCACACCATATCTATGCCCGTGAGTTATTAAAATTTTTGTGTTGTCAAAGTCTAGCAGTTTCTCAACTGGGGCAGGGGACATGAAATCGCAGTTGCCAGCCACAATATGATACGTGAAGTTGGGGAAGTCCCGCTGGATTTTTTGAATGTCATTAAGACAGTCGCCAAGGAAGATAATGCCCTCTGGCGGCGAGTCATCAAGACAGGCATTTTTTACGATATTATGCATGAGCTTTGTTTCGCCGTGACTGTCGCTAAATACTAGATATTTCATTTTAGATGGTTCACCACCATTTTTAGAGCTTTTCCTCTATGACTTATTTCATTCTTTTGCCAAAGAGGAAGTTCGGCTGCTGTGCAATCAAATTTTGGGATGTAAAATATAGGGTCGTAGCCAAACCCGCCATTGCCAATGGGCTTGTCGGCTACTGCACCCTCGATAGTAGCGCGAAAAGTCTTTATTTCACCTTCTATGTATAAAGCCATAACACAAATAAAGCGAGCCGTACGGTCTTCATTTGGAATGTCCAACATATCGTGTAAAATTTTATCAAAGCGTAAGCTATACGGCGTTTCACGCCCCATAAAATTGGCAGAATCCACCCCCGGCAAACCGTTAAGAGCGTCAATTTCCAAACCGCTATCATCCGCCAACACGTAAAAATCTTCATCATTAAAGGGGCGGCAACCGACTGCCCGAGCTACGGCGGCAACCTTTTTTCTAGCATTTTCTTCAAAAGTATTGCCGTCTTCAAAGGCTTCCAAATCAAAATTTGGCAAAACATCCCCAAGGGGTAGAATGTTAAAAAGAGGTTGCCCATCGGCGCAAGCAACCTCTTCAAAATATCGTTTAATCTCGGTTATTTTACCAATATTATTTGTGGCAACAATGATGTTTTTCATAATGTTAGTCGCAGTCGGCTGGGTTTGTTGGGCATATCAAGCCATACGCACCGCCTCGGCGTTTGTACACCACATTGGTTTCGAAAGTACCGCTATGACGAAATACAAAGAAATTGTGCCCAAGCATTTCCATTTCAATAACAGCTTCCTCTGGGTCCATGGGCTTTAGTGGAAATTGCTTCATTCGCTCAATAACGATGGAATCATCTTCGTTCTCCATAGCGTTGGTCGTCATATCATCTTCGTCCACAAGACTAATCATAGCGAATTCGTCCATAAAGCTAGTGTCTCTGCGTGATTTATCTCTTACTCTATGTTTGTATTTTGCTCTTTGTTTGTCCAAAATGTCTACGGCTTTGTCAATGGCAGAATCCATGTCAGTAGAAATAACCTCAGCACGCAACATGCGCTTGTTAAAAGGAACACTTACTTCGACTTTATTTTCTTGCTTCACCACGCTAAAAGTGACACTTACCTCTGTGTTCGCAGGAAAAAGGCGAGCAAGACGGCCAATTTTTTTCTCCGCATGGTCTTTCATATCTTGCGACACCGCAAGGTTTTTTCCAGTAAATGTAAAATTCATATCAACAGCTCCTTTCAAATGAAAAGTTCATTATACACCAAAATTTGTAAGATAGCAAGCACAATTTAATTCGCTTCGACACTAATAATTCTACCGAAAACTTGAGAATAACGAGTTGCGAGATTAATCCACGAACCAGCGTTAATCTCAAAAGTACCCCCAGCGAATATGGCTTGGTCTGTTTGCCGTCCATAACTTTTTATGGTGAGGTACAGCACAGAGTGCTCGGGTAGTGCAACCTCAATATTTTCGCCATTTAGTAGTGTTTCTGACTGCATTCTTGGCTCACTTCTAAAACTATCAAGATGTCCTATAAATTGGTTAGAAACGGCCTCATAAACCCGCAAGCCCTCTGTATAATTAACAAGGGTAAAATCACGTACTTGGTCAATGCGCACTGTATAAGTTATGACAGCTTCCCCGCGGCTTATAGCGGCATTTGGCGAAAGGAAGCGAAATGCAACTCCACCAATTATTGCTAAAATTGCAAGAATTACCAAAAGGTCTATTATACTAATTTTTCCGAAAATTTTTCCGTTTTTGTCCATTTTAGCCGCCTCCTATTCACCCAAAATTTCTATTTCAATAATAAAGCCGTATCCAGCAAAGCCTTGTCCTCGCAAGTGAATCAAATTTCCTACACGAAGGGCGGTTTCTTCTACCATAATGCGGGATTCATTGACGTTGGCACTTGATATTATAGTAACTAAAATGTCGTAGTGATTGGGAATTTCTGTCATGTGTAATGTTTGGGTGTCGTGGTTAAAAGTTGGCTCGGTAGATGGTTTGTGGTCCACATTTTCGATATATCCTAGATGAAAGTTAAAAACAGACTCTAGCACACTTGCGCCAAGAGGGAAATTTTGGTGCATCCCTAGCGGAGTTTCACGAATTTCTACTGTAAAGCGCACTTCACGTATTTCGCTGTCGCCGCTTCTTACAAAGAAAAACCATGCTCCAAAAGCTATAGCTGCTATCACAAATATAATTATCAATACATCTATGAAATTAAACTTTGTTTTTTTATTCTCCATTTTGAACGCTCCCCTGTTTTGAAATATTTGCAAGTGCAATGCCTAGGGCAACAATGACCCAAAAAAAGGCGAATATCCTGAAATTATACCAAACATTATCTGTGAAAGCCTTAACCATATAGCCTGCCATTGCGGCAAAAAGTGCAGCACCAAGAGTTTTGATTGCATTATCAGAATTTGTAATAGCGTGTATTAAATTTTTAAATAAACCACCCATTATTAGCAGAAACATCCCTATGCCCGCAATACCCCAATATACCATTATTTGTAAATATAACATATGGGTGTGTTGAGTAAAAGCGGCGGATAGAGCAAAAAGATTGTAAACAAAATTGAAGTTTTCGACCCCTTGCCCTATGCCGCTTGGCCAAAATACTTGTATCATATCGACTGACCCAAGCCATATGGAAACACGGTAGGATGTAGAAGTATCAGCCATGTCGCCTATGGATAAAAACCTCATAAGGATTTCTGGCGGTATAATAAAAGGTGCAACTATAAGCCCAAGAACACCAAGGAAAATAAGGCGGCGTTCACGTATGAGAGCAAAAAGCCCAGCAGCAACCAAAAGCCCAAGCCACGCACCGCGGGAGTGAGTAAAAACAACGCAAAGACCTGCCGCACCAAAAATTCCAAGCGCAAAGAGCTTATGCCATGCGTCTTTGTAGTAATATATCATTGCAAAAGAAATTATCACTATAAAAATGAGATAGCCGCCTAAAACATTAGGGTTTTCCAGCGTTGAGTATATACGGTCTACCGTGCCAAACATTCCGGTGTCAATCCAAGAAGCTGTCATGCCAAAATTGCCTGTGATTCGCTG
>WRBU01000054.1 GCA_009784355.1 Defluviitaleaceae bacterium | reverse complement strand
CGGTGCAGGATGTATTTAGGGAAATTTCTGTTGAAAAAAATGCAAAAATTTATCAAAGCAAAAATATTTGCCTTGACGGAATGGAAATTGGACTTCTAGGGCAGCATCAGCTCAAAAATGCCCAAGTTGTAATGACGGCATGTAATGCACTGCGAGATTTAGGCATTATTTTAGATGACACGCATGTCCGCAACGGGCTGTCAAAAGCCCGCCACATGGGACGCATGGAGATTATGAGCGAAAATCCAACTATAATTCTTGAAGGTGCGCATAACTTGCAAGGGGCGGAGGCTTGCGCGCAAAATATGAGAGAGCTTTTTGCAGATAAAAAAATCACCGTTATTATGGGAATGATGAATGACAAAGAATTGGATAAAATTGTTAATACACTCGCCCTGCCAGCTGAAAATGTGATTTTTACCAAACCCCATTACGATTTTAGGGCAACAGACCCGCAAAATCTAATGGATTTATTAAAGGATACCAAAAAACAAACATTTGTTGAGGACAACTGCGTGGACGCATTTGAATTAGCAGAGAAAATAACCCCAAAAGACGGACTGATTTTGATAACGGGTTCTTTATATCTAGTCGGAGATATAAGGGCACACTTGACGAAGGGAGGCGTTAGCAATGATTGATTTTAAAAAAGAGATAAAAAAATTTGAGCCTGTGCTTGAAATTGAAGACATAGAAGATGGCGTAATGGACGATGGCGCAAAAGACATGATGGAGCTTTTGCAGTTTTTGTTCGCAAAGCAAAACAAAAATGGAGTAGGTGCCAAAAAATGAAACATACGGATTGTCCAAAATGTGATAAAATCGTACATGACGAGTATTGCTCTGCTTGCGGCACAAATGCCGCTTTACACAATATGGCACAAAATATGTCAAACAGGTATTATAATCTTGGGTTAAAATACGCAAAGCAGAACAATCTTTCTGTAGCCGTCAAAAAACTAAACACTGCGCTGGAAGTAAACAAAAAAAATATCGACGCTCGAAATTTGCTCGGGCTTTGCTTTTATGCCCGTGGACAAATTGGTGAGGCTTTGCGTGAATGGGTTATAAGCAGTAATTACAAAGAAAGTGATAACGCCGCAAAACAGTATTTAAACGATTTTAACAACAACCTATCTGCATTAGAAAAATATTCGGAAGCCCTAATAAAATACAACGAGGCATTGACTTACATGGAGCAAAACAGCGAAGACTTGGCCGTCATACGCTTAAAACGTTCCGTGGAGCTGTTGCCGAATTTTGTGGATGCTTTAAATCTTTTAGCAATGCATCATCTTAAAATCGAGGACAAAGCCAAGGCATCTGCGCTTGTTGAGAGAGTGCTTGAAATTGATAAGGGAAATGCCTTTGCAAAACGATATTATTTTGAGATTTTTCAAAAAAATCCAAGCGAAAAAAATTCGGTCGCCCCTCGCTCTTTTGGGCGCGCAAACGCATCACTTCAAAAATCCACACCCGAAAAACCTACGGTAACCGGTAACCCTTTTGCTGCCCGTACCCAAAAACCCGTTGCAAAGCCAAAGTCCCTATCAAGCATTGTTTCCGTGGCTTCTGGCATGTTAGTAATGTTTTTGTTCATGTATATCCTAATCATCCCCGGCATGATGTCGGATAGAGATGATAGAATTGGTGAACTAACAACCGACATCCAAAATATGCAAGTTTCTCAAAGCCAGTCGGTTGCTGGGCTACAGCAAGTTATTGATGCCCACCAAAACGAAATTACACGCCTAAATGAAGAAGCTAACCGCATCACCGAAGAAGGTATAAATATGCAGCACTCCATGAAAGTTTATGATGCACAAAGGCTTCTTGATGCAGGCAGCCCTTCACAAGCATTAGAGATTTTGCAAGAAATTGAAGTTTTACGCCTTACCGAAACCCTTGTTGCTCAATACGCCGAGATAAGGCTGACAGCCACTCCCCTAGCCCAACAACAATATTTTGCCGCAGGAACACAGTTTTTTAATCAAGGTAATTTTGCAGCTGCCACCGAAAACCTTTTACAGGCGGTGCGTCACAGTGTGCCAAACACAAGCATGGGCGGTGATAGCCTATATTGGCTGGGCAGAATTGCACAATATGAAGGCAATATACCGCAAGCCATAGAATACTATCGCAATGCCGTGGACAATTTCCCCGCTTTTACCCGAAGATGGTCGGCTGTGCAACGCCTAAACAATCTTTCTTAATTTTTTCAGACAAAAGCAAAAACCTCTCGTATATATTATCAAACAACAATATTTGGAGGTAAATTTTATGAATAAGTCGGTTTTTGGTCTTAACGAAAATGTGGCGGCTGCCCTCGCATATCTGTTTGCTTTTGTTAGCGGCATTGTGGTGCTGATTATGGAGCGTGAAAACAAATTTGTGCGCTTTGCCGCCCTGCAATCCACCATATTCTTTTTAGCGGGAGCTTTCATTGTATCCATCTTGAGCTTTTTGGGAAGATTTTGGCTTATCGGCATACCATTTAATATTGCCGCATGGGCTTTGGGCGGTATTATGTGGATAACATGGGCCATCCTTTGCGTATCTGCCTTTTTGGGCAAAAGAATAACCATTCCCATAATTGGCGACGTTTGCTGGGACCACGTAAATAAATAAAAAATAATCCCCCTTGCCGCATTATGGCATTAGGGGGATTATTTTATTTAGGGCGTAGCTTGACCAAAGTGTCCAGCGCAAGGTCAAAGTCAGCATTTTCTATATGCTCTACCAAATCATCGGTCTGCAATACGTTTTCTAATTCTTTTAATAAATCCAAAGCTGCGAAGTTGTTGGCTTCTAATAGTGTTGTAAGTTCATCAAAAAGCTCACTTGATACATCCTCGCTCGTTTTGGTGCGGCTCTTTTCGCCTTGGCTACGGCGTTTAGGGTAAGTTTCTTCTATTTTAACAAACAAGGCATCCATTTTTCCGCTTAATTGCTCTAAAAGGTCTGCTGGATTTTCTTTTTTGGCAAAGCCCGCTTCTAAATGCCGAGCTAGCAAAGCAATGTCCTTTTCACCAATCAGGCTCGCAAGCCCTTTAAGTGTGTGCACATTTCTGTGAGCATATTCAAAGTTGCCCTCTTCTACGGCTTTTCGTACATTTGCTACAACATCTTTTTGACTTTTAATAAAGTCCCTATTAAGCCTATATACAGCGTCTTCGCTTTCCAAAAAAGCATTAATGCTGTTAGCATTTAGACCATTGCCGTCATTGACTTTGCGGGCAGCTTCTAAAATCTCCGCAGGCTGCTTATCACGTACGAATTTGTTTAGCACATCATTAAGATGTGAGGTTTGTATTGGCTTTGAGACAAAGTCGTCAAAGCCATTTTTCAAAAACTCTTCTGCCTGCCCAATAAGCGCGTTTGCCGTAAGGGCTATAATCGGCTCTTTGTATCCAAGCTCTCGTATAATCTTTACAGTTTCCATTCCGTCTATGTCGGGCATCATGTGGTCCATAAAAATTACATCATATACCTTGCCTTCTTTTATGTTATTAATAGCTACATGACCGCTTTCCGCCGTTTCTATTTGCAAGCCATAAAAACTCATCAAGCCTTTTGCCACATAAAGGTTGGTCGGCACGTCGTCTACTATAAGCACCGAGCCATATGGCATAGGCTCTGGAACGAATTTTAATTTTTCGATAGAGCTTAAAGTTGTTGTATCGTAACTATTTAAATTGCGCGCCATATGCCTTCCCAAAACATCGCTGCCGCAAATTTGCTGGGGTATCCTCACAATAAACGTGCTGCCAACCCCCACTTCGCTTGAAACATTGATTTCTCCGCCCATAAGTTTTATAAGGTTATTAACAATTGACATTCCAAGGCCTGTGCCTTGGGTAAGGCGGTCTTTTTGCTCGTGAAAGCGTGTGTATTCTTCCAAAATTGTTTCTAGTTGGTCTTCTGTCATGCCATGCCCTGTATCTTCAATTTTTAACACCAAAATTGCATTAGAGCCTTCTTGACATTGTGTATACTCGCAAAAAACATCTAGCAAAACTTTGCCAGTATCAGTGTATTTAAAGGCATTGGCTAAAATATTGTTTAAAATTTGCTTAATTCGCAGCTCATCTCCATAAAGGTGCAGAGGAACCGACTCATCTACTGTAACTTCAAATTTTAAACTTTTGTTGCCGCTGTACACTAGGTGAAGCTGAACCGTATCTGTAACAAGGCTTGCTACATTGTATTTGTGCGATATTAAATCCATTTTGCCAGCTTCGATTTTAGAAATATCAAGAATATCGTTGATAATATTTAGCAAAATAGTAGCGGAGTCGTGAATTTTAACAAAGGCTTCTTTTGATGCGGTAGTCAAGTCGTTTCCTCGCAGCTGAATTTCGCTTATGCCAAGTACCGCTGTAATAGGCGTACGGATTTCATGCGACATTCTTGCTAAAAATCTGGTTTTTGCTTGACTGTTTTCTTCTGCGATATGAAGGAGCTGTTGCTGTTCAAGCATCTGATAAAATAAAGACATATCTTGGAAATACACCGCAACAACCTCGTTGTCATTAATCAAAAAGCGCACCAAAGTAACCTCGCAAGGAATTTCTGTTCCATCTGGCTTTATAAAATTCCAGCCAAATTTTGAATAGCCTGAAGTTAATGCCACATCAAAGGGATTCTTTAGCTTATGGTCGCTAAAAATATAACTGCCGTTAAAAATGGCTTGCTCTTTTGTCGCAAAGTCAAACATACTCATGGCCTCATTATTGCAGTCCAAAATATTAAGATTTTTATCTACTACATAGCAGGCAATGGGATTGCCGTCCAGCATAATTTTTGCCCGTTCTTCTGCCGCTGTTATAGTATCTAAAAGCGAGTTTATAACAAGTGCAGTTTCTTTATATCCACCTTCAAAACGGTCTGCATTTATGCGGGCACGATTATTGCCCGACTTATCTATTCCTTCAATTTCATCAATAAGCCTTGTAAAAACCTTTACAAGGTTAGCAAATATGCGGGAAATTTCGTCATTGCCCTCATTTTTCAAGGCGGATTCAAAATTGCCTTGTACCACCAAGGATGCTTCGGTTTCTATGGTTTTTATCCGCCCTGTAAAACTTTTTACCATCACATATGCCAGCCAAACCACCGAAACAATAGACACTATCAATGCCGTTATAGTTATTCCAGTCGACATATCCCTGTAATAGTCTATTCTTTCTTGTGACATTATGCGATTGGTTGTTGTCAACTCCCGCAAGGCACCCACCATAACATTAGCCACCCTTGCCAGCTCTGCCGCATTTTCATGGTTATAGCTTCTATTTCCCTCCAAAAAGAAGTTATTGCGGTAAATTTGATACATATCGTTGATATGCTCCATCATATGCTCCATAATAAATAGGCGGCTGTCATCAGGACGCTTTGGCGTAATATCGTCTGCCAAAATAGAGTCCGCATACGCCAAAGCGAGCTCTGTCATGCGAACCTGCGTTGCAGAAATACGCATTTCAAAACTTCTCCAAACGGCTTCGCCTGTATTTTGAAGCCATTCGTTGTTCATAAAGGACTCTCTCAAAAGCCGCTCCATTTTGCTAAACTCTTGATGGTGCAAAAGCAAAATCTCCATCCGAGCCGCCAAAAAGTCGGAGCTGTGGTGCTGCAGCCTTTCTATTTGTGAACTAAAACGGGTAGAAATGGCGATATATGAGATGAAAATAGATATAATAAGAGCAAAGGACGCAATAAGCCGTGTAGCAATATTAGCATTTTTAAAGGATTTAAACATGGCTGCCTCCTCTTTTATGCGTAGTTTTTAAATGCAAACATAATGCTAAAAATCCGCCAAGCGATGCCAAAACAAACAAACCGGTTGCGATTGCTTGCAAAATTCTAAAAGTGTTGTAAGATTGAAGTGCGTTTTCTATATATTCCTGAGTGCGTGCAAAAGACGCACTGCGCAAATTTTGTACAATGCCGTTTACTGGTATTCCATGCTGTGAGTAAAGGTCGCCAAAAATAACCTGTATAGCTTCGTCTACATAGCCTTCTAGCCGTAAATTAATGGCTTGCTCCTCAATTTCTCTTAATGCCGACGTTCCGCTTACAAAGGTCACAAAATTATTGACTTCCGCGTCAGCGGCACGAGAAAATATTAATGTTCGCAAACTTTGCACAATTCTGTCTTGGGCAAGCTCTTCGTTGTATAGCTGATAAGGCACCGACCCGCCTGTTATAGAAAAATGGCGGGATAGACGTGATAATTCTTCTGTTGCTTTTTCTGCTTCATATAACGCCAGCGTTTGAATATGTTGCAAGTCAAATGCCTCTCCAGTCTCTGCACTTTTTTGCACCGCATTCATAGAAAATACCAAGGCGTGTCCCGCCAAAACAAGCACAACTGCTCCGTACACATAAACAAATTTAGACAGCTTTAATTTGTGCGCTTCATAAACACCCAAAATAACCACCAAAACAAGCAAGATTAAGCTGAGAAAAGTGAAAGTTTGAGCCGTTTCAAGTCTTGCATTAGCATCCTCAACCACCTGCCTAGTTCGGCTTGATGTCATGTCTATTAGGTATTGCACATCTTGGTTAAAGGGCGTTCCCCATTGGCGCATGTCAAAGCCAAAGGCAAGGTCTATTGCCTCTTGGTAATTTCCTGCTTTACGTAAGTCAAAAACTTCAACTACAATCCTGCTCATATCTTCTCTGCGGCTTAAAATATCTGTTATAATTCCAATTTCGTAAGGATGTGCGTTGTTTTGTTCAAAAATATACAGAGCCCGCCCCATTCTGTCTAGTCTGTATTCTTCCCAATATAAGTCATATTGCAGCTGATTCCCTGTTACTGCAACAACCCGCATAAGGCGCACCAAAGCCGACTGCGCTAATCTGAGTTCTTGTACCGCAACATTTAATACATACCTTTCCTCATGCGCTGTGTTTTTGCTTACATTTGCATTAAGCGCAAATAAAAATGCCCACACATTTGCACTAATTAACAATACAAATACAATTCCATATATTACAAGCCGCCAAACTCTACCCCATCTATCCATATTCCACCTCAACAAACAATCTTTCATATGCAAATTTGTTTCTGCTAAAATAATTTACATTTACTATATACGTTATCACAAAATTTAAAAAAAGTCAACAAAAAACCGCCAAGCATGGCGGTTTTTATGATGTTATTCGACTTCTTCTTCAACTTCATCTAATTCGGCTGATAAAACCTCTGCGGGTATATT
>WRBU01000053.1 GCA_009784355.1 Defluviitaleaceae bacterium | reverse complement strand
TTCCAATACTGCTCTATAACAAGAAGGCGTTTCCTATATTTTTCATCAAATACCGCCTCGAAAGCCTCTTTGTCCAGCTGTGATGTTTCGCTAATTGTATTTATAAAAGGCACAGAACCGCTGTTTGGGCGATATTCGTTAAAACTGGCTTGCAAGCTCGCAGACGGCACTTTTAACGTATCAGCCGCTTTCTGTATAATGCGGTCAATTTCTGCTTCAAAATACTCTGTCCATTTTTTGGCCAGCCTGTTTTGGTCAATATCGTCCAAAACGACATTGTAAAGGGTTTGAATAGTAGCAGGCTTTGTGTTTATCTCCTCCATAATTTTATCCCGAAGTTCGTCTTTGTCCGTTTTGCCTGTGCATTTTTGGTATTCATCCAAAAGCTGATTGATGTAAAAACTGTCAATGCGTTCTTCGTGGACAGCCCTTTGGTTGCTTGAAAACTCAATATCTTTTAGCCAATCATCTACATCATCCAGTTCTTTGCTTTTAAGCTCTTCACGAATTTCTACTTTTAGATTTTCAACGTGTCCTTTTTCTTCGGGCAGAGTTGATATGATTGTTTCCAGCTCAACAAAATCTCTTTCAAAGCCCTCGTAGCTTTTAATTGCTCTATGGATTTTTTCAAGTCGTTGATACGCACGAACCCTCGCTATTTTCTTTTTGATATTACTTGGGTCGTTTGCAAGCTCCTCTTTCGCTGTCAAAAGTTCCTCATAAGCCTCAATAAATGCAGTTTTTACAGCAGAATATTCTTGTGGGAGTAAGTCCTCCCAATTCTGTTGTTGGTTCGTAAACAGCCTAATAGAATCTGCTACATTTTGACGCATAGTTTGTGGTTTTCTAAAAGTTACAACGATACCATACTCTTTGCCGGGAGCAATGCGGTTGGTGCGAGAAAACGCCTGCAGCAGTTTTTGATATTTAAGTTCACGGTCAACATACAATGTTTGTATTGTTGGCGCATCAAAGCCTGTGAGCAAGCGGTCAACAACAATAACCATATCAAGCCATTGCCCATCCTTTTGGTATTGAGCATCTTTTCGTGCCAAACGACTATTGATATTTCTATTGAACTGGTCAATATCTGTATAGTTGGTATTAAAAAGAACGTTATATTCTTGCATAATTGAATTGATTTCAGTTTGTGCTTCATTAATTTCAGCTTGATTTTCGTTAAGTGAATAGGTAATGGCTACTCTTGGAAAATCGGGGTCACGGAGGATATGACGCTCGTCAAGCTCTCTACCATTTAGCAGAACACCATTATTTTTCATTTCTTGAAGTTTGTGATAAATACGTTTTGCTTGAGCGATAGAATGCGTTGTTAAAACGGCACTCATAGTTGGATAGCCATTTATTACTTTGAAACGCTCTATCACGGATTGACGTTTGAATATTTTCAACAACATCTCTTCGATATAACCCTCTTGCTCGAAAAGCTCTGTATCTTGCAGCTCCTCTTTTTCGATTTCTGTCATATCTGCAAGTTTTTTAATGGGGTCGAGTTTTGGATACTTCTCTCTCACTTTTTTATATAAAAACTCATCCTTGCTGTCTGCGTCTAAAAGGCAATGGTATTCTAATTGGAAATTTAGAACAGAATCATCGTCCATTGCGTTTTTGGTTGTATAAGCGTGTAGCAAATCGCCATATTGCTGTTGTGTTGTTCTTGCAAATGCACCGTTTTCTTGTTTTTGGTTTTCGTCAAAAATAGGCGTACCAGTTAAGCCAAACCAAGTTGAGCTTGGCAGGAGCTTTTTGATTTCTTTCATTTGCTCATCGCTAACGGCTCGATGACATTCGTCAACGACAAAAACAATGTGTTCGCTTTTTAGTTTTTCAAACTTGCCGCTTTCCGTTTCTTTCGCACTACGGATAGCGGCACTTAGTTTTTGGATGGTGGTAATGATGATAGTGTTATTGTTTTTCTTTGAGAGCAAGCTATTGCTAAGTTGGCGTTGATTATCAACGCCAACAATCAGCGTATTATCAGTTGCATTGCCTGATGCAAGCCCTGTATGAAACTCGGAAGCAAACTTGCTAAACTCGCCTTTTGTTTGGCTATCCAAGTCTGTGCGGTCTACTACCATAACGGTACGGTCAACACCGATAGATGCTTGTGCCAATAATTTAGTAGCAACAAAACTTGTTATAGTCTTGCCCGACCCCGTAGCGTGCCAAATAAAGCCGCCCTGATGCTTTGCCGCTTGGTGGATAATTTTTTGAATAGCGTGTATTTGATAAGGTCTTAGAACCATCAAGAATTTCTGGCTCTTTTTGTCATCAACTAAAATAGTGAAACGACTAACAAGTTCGTGTGCATCAGGAATACGCAAAACTTGCCTTGTGAAGTCGTAGAGATTTTCAACAGGCTCATTGTTAGGTGTTCGCCAGTTGAATAAGAATTTTTTTGCCGCATCAAAGACCTTTGCACTATTTGAGCCAGGGCGTGCAAAATACTTTGTAGACACCTTATTGCTAACTACAAATATTTGTGTTGTGGCATAAATGCCATCAAAAAAGCCAGCCTCTGCATAGCGTTTTATTTGCTCAAAGGCTTGCATATAGCCATCTTTTGCAGACTCAGCTTTTAGCTCAATATGTATAATCGGCAAGCCATTTATAAGTAGTGTTACATCTCCACGCATATTTGCATCGGCATCTGGCTTGATTTGGTTCACTACTTCGTAGCTGGAAATACCGCCAGCAATCTCTTTATTGCTAAACAACACAAGAGAAATTCTGCCTTGTTTAACATCTTCACGCTCAATACTGATAGCGGCGACACCATTTTCACCTCTTAGCCATTGAGATGCTCCAAAAGGAGTTGATGTTAAACGCCTAAACTCAACTTTTAGCTGTTCAAACTCTTTATCAGTAAGCGGAACGCCATCCAGCCGAGCAATGTTAATTCGGTTGATGTGTCCTCGTAGGTTATCCCAAAGGGCAGCTTCCGTTTTTATATCATTTCTATAAGTCCATTGGTTTTCACGTTCGGCCAAGATGCCAATAAGTGCATTTTCAATTTGTGTTTCGTGTGTCATAGGCTCTCCTCCATATTTTAGGTATCTCTGTTGTTGCCAAAATTCTTTCTATTATCTTCATTTTGTTTAGTAATTTTCGCGTTATAAAAGCTCAAGAGGTTAACACATACACTTATGATGCCAATATCAGTCAGTATTCTTGTAGATATTTTGGAAACTTTTCTTTATTTGGTTATCTATATTAACATATATTCTGGATGTTAACACGAATATCGGTTTATTAAAATTGTTTGGCTTATTATACACCTATTATACGTATATTGTCAACGAATGATCGTTTTCGTTCTTACAATTCTTCTAAAAATATGCTTTACGTCGATAATACGTCAACACTACGCCATTGCGACAAATACAACCACAAAACTCTTTGTAATATAACCTACCTTACTTGAAACTATCTCAAGATTATTGTATAATAACAATAAATGTGATGCAGGTTATCACAGAAATATGGGAGGCGAACAATATCCTTAAACTACTCAACTTCATCCACCAAAACCCAGACTGGGAAGAACTACTCTTTAAGCCACCGTATCACATACACACCAAACGCAAAGGCAGCTATGTCCTTTTCAAATACACACAAAGAGGGCTTGATTGTACTTCGGATTTTAGCGTTGACTTGGTTAGAGAATGTCGTGGTATTATCCTTGATGAAACTGATAATTATAAACCCGTATGCGTTCCATTCTTCAAATTTGCAAACTATGGAGAACCTTATGCTGATGATATTGACTGGTCTTCTGTCAAGGTGGTTGAAAAAATAGACGGGTCGCTAATTAAAGTTTGGTATCACAACAGCAAATGGCGGGTTTCTACAAATGGAAATATTGATGCGAGCGATGCGATTGTTGGCAGTGGTGACGTTTCTTATTTTGATATATTCGAGGAAGCAAGAATAAAATCAAATTTTGATTATGATAAGCTAAACCCAAGCTATACGTATCTATTTGAACTTATCTCTCCTAAAACCCAAGTAGTTATCCCACATACGGAAACAAAACTTTATCACATAGGCAAACGCAACAACATTACTCTGCAAGAAGTTGATGTTTGTATTGGTGTAGAAAAGCCAAAGATGTATCCGCTTGATTCGATTGAGAAAGTTGTAAAAGCAACAGAGGAGTTAAGCCAATACCATGAAGGTTTTGTAGTTGTAGATAAATTCTATCGCCGTATAAAAGTAAAATCGCCACTGTATATCAAACTGCATTACACATTAGGAAATTGCACAACCGATAAAAACATAATTGACATAATCCGTTCTGGTGAAGTAGATGAAGTTTTGAATTACTTCCCCGAACATACACCGATATTTGCAGAAATACGCAGAAAGCTAGACGAGTTTATTGCGTACAATTAACGTGAGATTGAAATCATAAAAGCTGTTAATTACCCAAATAGAAAAGAATTGGCAGAGCGTGTAAGCAAAACGATATGCTCAAGCCTTATTTTTAGTGTGCTTGACGGTAAGAGTGGTTCTGTTGGGGAGTTTGTGTCGGGGATGCCTGTAGATAGCCTATTGAGGCATTTGAGAGTTGCAAAATGGCCCAATATTTAACAAAATATTTTTAGCAATTTTGAATAAAAACACCGCTATTTGTAAGTGTAATAGCGGTGTTTTTATGATAATTGAACTTGGTTATTCAGCAGCAAAATAGGTTTTAACCTTTATATCGTCACGATTGCATATATCTTTAACAAAGTTAACTTTACCCCATAAACTGCGGTCTCCAACTATAGCCAATCTGTATTTTGCTCGAGACACAGCAACATTAATTATGTTCGGTTTTCGTCCAACCCATTTTGAGGCGCCTTCGCCCGAAACTTCATCGCATCCAAGAACCAAAATGACCTCGTCAGCCTCTTTTCCTTGAAATGTATGTATGGTTCCGCAATGACCTTTCAGCCATTTGTCTATTTTTTTCTCTCTGTCCTCAATATCCGGCATATCAGCCAGCAAAACTTTCCTTAGCTCTCTTTGAAGCGGATTTTTCACGGTTGTAAAAGGTGTAATGACATATACAGATGGCAAGCCATTATATACCGTCATTGCTTTTTTTATCATCTGGCACACAATTTCTGTCTGCTCTTTAACAGAATGGTCTTTATTTCCTTTTGCCTTTCCCTTAATATCATACCAGCAAGATTCATTTAGTAAAAATGACCTATCCATATCAGGACTTCTTGTGGCTAACATCATCCTTCCATTATAAGCTGCTTGATTAGATATATCAAACATAGGATTAACACATCTTCGATGAACAATTAGCGGGCAGCCAATCCAAATTTCTTCATCTTCCGCACTTTTTCTTTTGCCTCCATATGGTGTCTGAGCATCCGCAAGCACTTGAACGGATAGCTCACTTGAGCGGTAGTCTTGGGGTACATTATTTTTCTCAGCGAAATGGCGCATAAGAACTTTTGGGGTAGTAAGTATTGGCTCTACTTGTAAGGGGTCGCCCACGATAATAGATTTACGTGTACGCAAAATAGCACCTACGGCACTTTGCGGCGTGGCTTGCCCGGCTTCATCAACCACTAAAATTCCAAGCTCTTCTTGGTCGGCATTGGCTAAAAAAGTTCTAACGGAAGCGAAAGAAGTAGATATTACGGGAACAACGAGTTGCAGTGTATTAAATAAGCTACTAAATGCCAACTTGTGATCTTTCTCGGCAAACTCTCCGTCCCACATTTTTGCAAGACGCATTAGGTTTTGTTTAACAGCATTACTATTTGTTGCAAAAGCTTTATGCAACATCAACGCTTGATAAAAAAGCTCTTCACGCTTTTTGTCATATTCATAATAAGTCCAAGGACAGGATGTTTGAGTTTTCTCGTTAGTAGCTGTATCTTTCCAAAAATGTTCATCTACAAAATTATCACCAAATTTTTCCTTACATTCTTCTAATTCAATTTGTATTTTTTTATACAATTCCTCAGAATCACTTATTTTACTTTTGAAAACTTTTACCTCTTCTTCAAGGTTTTTAGATGTTATTTCCGTACCACGAATTTCCGCAGCTACATCTTCAATTAAAACAACCATCTCGGATTGGTTATTTTTTAATTTTTGCAAATCTTGCAATTTTTTATTTTTCTTAAAAAATATAGGAAATATTTTAATTAAAAATGGCAAATTGCATTGGATGATGCTGATGTTTTCGGATAATCTCGTACAATCACTCTCCAGTACCGACAATTCATCTTTTTTGTTTATTAGGAATTGCTGTATAGCACTATGCTTATGAACTAATTGCGATAATTTATTTCGTGCGTCTTCAATAGTTTTTAGAACCTCCTCTGTCTTGGCTTGCAGTGTTTGTGCGTAAGCAATTCCTTCTCGTGCTTCCTGTACTTTTTCATATGCTGCCTTAAAACTATTGCAAGCAATGTTCCAATCAGGCTTAGGATAATCTTTATTAAAATATTTCATCAAGCCGTACTTTTCCGTTTTTGCTGGCAACACCTTGCATAAAAAATCCTTTATATTTTCGCTTTTTCCTAATTTAGCAGATATCAACCCCCAAGCAGGCTGACCAATTAACTCGGTCGCAACATCCCCAAAGTATGCGTTGTCAAAATCATTACTATTTACAAATAAACCGCTTCGGTCTGTGTCAATCTTTTTAGGAAGCTCCAAAGATATATTTTCTACAGCAGCATTATTATTTGACGCTACAATTATGCCATAAGTTGTTAGCTTGCCGTCTGGAACATAATACGTGCTATCACATTTTTCTGGCGGCTCATTAAACTTCTCCTCTTTAAAAGCATCGTCTGGTTTTTCATATTGACTTAAAAGCAAGGCTCTCTCTACAATATTGGATGCAATTACTTCTTTAAGTAAAGTGGTTTTCCCTGTGCCCGGCGGCCCATTTACCGCAATCATTTTCTCATTACTTACGGATAAATTAATTGCTAATTGCTGCATAAGACTAGGTGAATGTTTTGAAGGCCAAGTCCCAAGCGGGAATTTTTCAGCCTTAAGCCATTTTTCCATAATATTGACATCTACATCAATTTCATACCTCTCTCTTTTTTCTTCAATGAAAGCCTGTCCATAAGCTGAAATTAATTCCGTAGGAGACTCTGCGACTTTAAGGATTTCTCCGGTATAAAAACTGTTCATCAATGCAGTTGATGTATTAATTTTGGGGAAGTCGCCATCCTTTTTGCGTCTATATTTTTCTTCTTCTGCCCATATCTCG
>WRBU01000052.1 GCA_009784355.1 Defluviitaleaceae bacterium | reverse complement strand
TTCTTCCCCTGTTACGGCGGTTGTGCCGCCAATGCCTATTTGCCGCCCTATTGCAAGGGCAGTCGCCGCATGGTCGCCCGTTATCATCACGGGGCGGATACCAGCTTGCTTGCACAATGCCACAGCAGAGCGAACCTCTGGGCGGGGTGGGTCTATCATCCCAGCCAAGCCCACAAAAACAAGCTCTTTTTCCACATTCATGTGGCTATTTATGTTGGGAAGTTGCGCCGTATGCTTTATGGCAACCGCCAAAACCCGCAAAGCATTGTCCGCCATCTTTGCAACTTGCACAAGCACAGCCTGCCGTCTTGCATTATCAAGCGGCACGATACGCTCGCCTTGCCTGTAATGCGTACAACGTCCCAAAAGCACATCGGGCGCACCTTTTGTTATTGCAACATACTCCCTATTGCTTTTGTGAATAGTAGTCATTAATTTCCTTGTTGAATCAAAGGGAATTTCCGCAACCCGCTGTTTTTCCCTCTCTAAATTTTGCTTGTCCAAACCAAGCTCGCTTAATGCCGCAACAAAAGCCGCTTCGGTTGGGTCGCCGATTATTTTCTCCCCGCTTACAAAACTGTCATTACACAATGACCCCAACTTAATAATTTCCACAGCCGCCGCCGAATCACGCTTTAAAAGCGACATCCCATCCGACACTTCCACAATTTTCATTTTGTTTTGTGTCAAAGTACCAGTTTTGTCCGAGCAAATCACCGTAGCAGAGCCAAGGGTTTCCACAGCCGGCAACTTGCGGATAATGGCATTACGCTTTGCCATCCGTGTTACACCAATGGCAAGCATAATAGTAACAATAGCCACAAGCCCCTCCGGAATAGCCGCAACGGCAAGCGACACGCTGGTTACAAACATATCAAGCGGGGGAATATTGCGCACAAGCCCCAAAACAAAAATGGAAGCGCACAAAACCAAAGCAATTACCCCAAGCACCCTCCCAAGATGAGCCAGCTTTTTTTGCAAGGGGGTATTCGGCGACTTTTCTTTCATTATCATGCTGGCAATTTTGCCCATTTGAGTTTCCATACCTGTTGCTACTACAATACCACTACCACGCCCGTATGTGATGTAAGAGCCGCTAAATGCCATGTTTAACCTATCCCCAAGGGGGGCATCTTTTGCCGCAATATGACTTGCGTCTTTGTGAACGGGTACAGATTCGCCCGTCAAAGCAGATTCTTCCGCTTGCAAATTTGCCCCATGTATCAGCCTTAAATCTGCAGGCACAATGTCGCCTGTTTCCAAATAAACAATATCCCCAACGACAACCTCGTGAGCAGCTACGGTAATAACTTGTCCGCCACGCAAGACTTTCGCCTCTGGCTGGGAAATTTCTTTCAAGGCTTCCATTGCCTTTTTTGCCCTGCTTTCTTGCGCCAACCCCAAAATAGCATTAAGAGTTACAATGCCTAAAATTATTAAAGCATCAGTCAACCTTTGTTCGCCATGCAGTCTGCCTGCTGCATAAGACAAAACAGCCGCAAAAAGCAAAATAATAACCATAAAGTCCTTAAATTGCGCAAAAAAGCGTATAATAAGCGGGGCTTCACGCTTTTGTTTTAAAGCATTTGGTCCATGCTTTTTAAGCCGCGTGGCCGCTTCTTTGCGGCTCAACCCGCCTTTTGTATCAGTTGCTGTTTGCTTTGCTGCTTTTTGTGCATCTATGCCATGCCAATCCATATTCATCCTCCAGCCCAGTTGGTGTTTACTAAATTCTACTGGGAAACTTGTACAAATATGACAAGCTAGTCGCATGATTTGATAGATGAATTTTTGGCTTGAATTAATTTCCATTTTTTGGTATAATGAATTAGAGGTGATGGTATGGATTGGATTAAGCTATTAATTATTTTATTATCTTTCGTAATCTTTTTTGATAATTCAGCAGGCACAAATGTTGTGCCGCATAACGTAAATGTGCTCAGCGTCGAATTTCAGCAGACAAGCGGACATCTTATTTTAAATGTATGCAGCAATGTGCTAAATTACGGCGGCACATTATTTGAATATTACTTTGTGCAGCAACTTACAAGCATTGCAGCCAGTTTTTGCGATGCTCAATATTTCACATTGCTAATAAGCGGCGAATTACGTGAGCTTCCTGAAGGTATAATGTTATACAGATTTTTTTTACATTAATTTTCCTTGCATTTTATAACCGTTCTTCACAAAAAATATTTGTGAAATCTAATTTGCAGGAGGACAATTTTATGAAAAAAGCTATATTGACAGCAGGGCTATGCCTTTTGGCAGGTCTTGCTATGACAAATGCTGCATATGGAGCAGACCAAGCCGAATACGACCAAGACTTTTCTCCTTCCCACGCCGCTTTTTGGCGTAAAAAGGATAAACAAGAAGAAGTTGCACCAGACCAAGAAGCACCCACAGAAGATAAGGCACCCGAAAACAATAAACCGCAAAGCGATGCCAGTTTTGTGTACAATCCTACTACCATTAGAGCAACGCCATCCGTGCAAGGCGGGGGCAATATGCCAAATACGCAGCAAAACAACGGCACGATGCAGCAAAGCTACCCTCAAACACAGTATAACCAACCAAGCCAACACGGCGGAACAAGGGTGTACAGCGGCACGGAATATATGCCGGGAATCAACGAGCAAATTGAAAAAATTCTTGCGTCCCAACCCGCTATCAAACTTGACCCCAATGCCTATATCATTCAACACGAAGATGCGTTATGGCTTGTTATGGGTAATATCCGTGCGAAGCTCGACATATTAATTTATGTTGACGGCAAGCATATCGAAGCTGAATTTCCAACAGGTCACGACCGAGGCAACACATTGCCAATATTTAAATAAAACAAAAACAACACCCTGCATAAATCCGCAATTAATACTAATTCTACATTAAAACCTGTTGTTTGAGGGGGCGAGCCAAAACGCCGAACAAGGCGTTTTGGGTTGGTTTTAGCCGCCGAAGAAGAACAGGATTTTAATCAGGATTAGTATAGCGATTTTATGCAGGGTGTTGTTTACTATTCATCTTATCGTTTCAGCCGAAAGAACTTGGCGAGACACTTCCGTGCCGTTTACCTTTGTGACATCAGCAACAATACGTGCCAAAACATTTTGACCATCTATGTCTATGTATTCTTCAAGAGTAACCCTTTCGTATGTTCTCACAGAAAGTATGGGTATATTCGGCAAAACGGTTAAAACTGCGCCTTCTCCTAAAAATGCATCAGGGTCTATGTGGGGGTTTGCCGCCACCAAGCTATTTAAGGACATCCCATACATAATTGCGATATTATAAAGATTATCCCCTCGCTGTGCAATATGTATCTGTTGCACAACCCTTGGTGTTGTTAGTGCTAAAAGGGATGCTTGCTGCGTCATAATTTCTGACCTTGATAATAACGCACTAGACACCACCACATCGTCCATCAAATATGAACCTGTTGTATATTCATTACTAAAACTTTCAATGATACTTGCTATTAATTCAACAGCAGCTGTTTGGGTATTCAAAAAAGCAACTCTCTCCCCATTAACAATTATAAGCCCGCCGGTAAGGTTGTAATCAAACCGCTGACTAATCATATTCACCATGGTGTCAAAGTTTACTGCATCGTCATTTCGTCTTACACGAACAGGCGTTGCGTAAATTTCTGATACAGGAAAAATTTCTGTGCTGTGATGGGTTTTAATGCGCTGCACAATGTGGGTTGCAAGATACTCGGGCTCTAACGCCCCTCTATCCCACCGCATTAACCCCAAATTTTCTCCGTCTACGTACACGTCAAAACCATTTGGGCGTGTTGCAAAACTAAACACAAAAAAACTAATTAAGCCTATCAAAATTATTGATAACATCAACAAAATTTCTCTATATCGTTTGACTTTTTTAAAGTTGCCAATACTGCCGCCAATACCTTTACCTATGCGTCCAAGCCCTTCAAAAAATTCAAGTGTATAGTCCTTTTTAATGGGGGCTTGCTTCATATTCCGTCTTTGGTTCACAATTATCACCCCAGTTCGCAAAAAGGGCAGGCAAAGCCCGCCCCTACGAAAATTAATAGTTAATTGGCTACTATAATAACAGAGTTTGCACGGTTATTATTGTTTTGCGCCGGCACCACCTGTACATTAGTGCCAATGCCAACCGAGTTTATATTTACAATTTGTCCGGTTACTGAATTAAAGAATACCGTTGAATTGTCAAAAGTAAATGTTCTTGTGTGGAAGTTTGCATCACGCACCACAATTTGGTTTCCAGTAATATTTTGAACCTGCCCAGAGAAGTTTGAGGAGCTTGAAGTCATTGATGTAAAGCCTATAATTTCTTGACTGTCAAACCAAAGGCGTACACTTGTGCCGATAATTATTTCACGCGGGTCTACCAAGCCATCCACCAAAAGATGCATGGAGTCTTCTTCCCCGTGCGACCCGCCATTTACAACAATAAAACTTTGGCTATTAGCACTTATAAATATACCACGAACATAAACGTCGATAGCAGTGCGAGGAACAGCACGAGCTTGAATTTGCGAAACTCTTCCATTTTCTGCCCAAAGGTCAATTTGGTCGCCTATACGAAGCTGGCGGGATGTAAGATTTCTTTGGTTGCCACGAGAAATGCTACTGCTTGAATCCACTATAAAATTGTGTGTATTACCATTTGCATCTTCAATAACAATGCTTGGGAAATTTGCACTTGTCCCAAAATTCTTTTCAATAAGTATGCCGCTGACTTGACGCACACGCTCTTCAAGGTTGATAATATAAACCGTATTGCCGTATGTATACGCTACTACCAAATCACCCACAGCAATATTGCCAAATGTCGTTGGTGCGTTGTTGCGTGTTATTTGTGTATTTGTTACTAGTGCAAAGTCATTTATTTCTGTAATTATTTCATTGCGGGGGTTAATGCTTCTTGTTTCTATGCCCACTGTATTTGCAGTTTGGTTTATTCGTGCGACTGTTCCGTCAAGAACACGCATGTTGGCAACGGGCGGTATTTGACTATTATTGGTGGTGTTATTGTTATTGTTGTTGGCATTTCCACCGCCTTGGTTTCCTTGGTTGTTAGAATTATTTGCCCCAGTAGCATGTATGGACACAATTTCACCATTTGCTAAAACTGCTGTAAAAACCATATCGGCTTGAAGTTGTGCAAAAGTGGCGTTTTGGTTTGCCACAGTTATTATTGCATTATTCGCCACAGGATAAACACGGTTATTATGAGCTTGGTTTGCAGACTGCGTTAAAATAGAACGGATTGAGGGAAAAGTAGTAGCAATCGTTCCATTTATTGTTTCAACTGCTGGATTATTATTGTTTGTGTTGTTATTATTTGTGGTATTGCTGCTTGTGTTGCCGCCCAAAAGCGGAGAATTTTCGTGTTGCAAAGTTGAATGTATAAGCATTGCCATTGCGGCACGGTTGATATTGGAGCGTGGGTCTACAAAGCCATTTGAACCATTTAAAATACCCAAAGAGCGAAGGAAGTAAACATGCGGACGCATTGCAGGGGTTATAAGATGGTCGTCAGCAAACAGTGCGACACCTGTGGTTTGCATTGCCTGTTGCTCGCCGTCCAAAAAGCGGGTAAGATATACCGCAACTTCTTCACGGGTAATATTGCGGCGGGTTTCAAAGCCAGCAGACACGGTTATAAAGTTGTCCAAATCAGTCGGGTTTAAAATTCCTCTATATAACAAGAAGGCAATTTCACGGTTCATAGCGGAATTCCACAGTACAAATTGACCATCAAATGACTCTATCAAGCTACGGCGGGCTTCAAATACAGTGTCATAATAAGCCCTTTGTGCCACGGTGTGCTGCACGGGGTTAAATCCCAGCATACGAGCAAACATACGCATAGCATCAAATTTACTAATGGTTGCATTCGGATTAAAATTACCCGACGCATCACCCGTCATTATGCCTAGGTTTGTAACGGAAGAAATGGCTTCCTGCGCCCAGCTTAAGTTTGCACCAACATCTCTAAAACTTTGTGCTTGTACCGTTAGCGGTGCTGCCGCCAAAATAACAAGTAATGCCGCCGCAACAATTTTTCTAATTTTTCTCATCTTTTTGCCTCCTTGTAGCAATCATTTTAGTATCGCAGAACAACTCCAAATCACAATTCATGCTAATTCCAATTTAATACATGGACTGCTCTCCTTCGAACCTATCGAAGATTATCGGAAACCCGCCGACAATCCTCTGTCGGTTCTCTGGTCGGCGAAATTGGATTGGAGTAAGTCTGCGCTTACTTTACGGGTTTTGTCAAAAAAATTTCATTTATATCAGGGTATTGCTCTTTTGCCAGCTTTGCGGCATTAATAGCATCACCTCGTGAACGAAAAATTGCAAAAACTGTGGGGCCGGAGCCTGTCATCATTGCGCCCAACGCGCCTTTTGCTTTTAAAAACTCTTTAATTTCGCTTATTATAGGCAATTTTACTTCTGTTACGCTTTCAAGGGCATTCGCCATATTTGCGGCTATGCCGTCAAGGTCTTGTTTGTGAAAATAGTGCAAAATTTTCTCCATATCGGGTCTTTTTGCGACTTTTGATAAGTCAAATTCCGAAAAAACCTCTTGGGTCGAAACAATGGATGGGGGTTTTATGACCACAATGTGGCAAATGGGCAGTCTGGGCAAAGGTCGCAGCACTTCGCCAATGCCCGTGGCAAGAGCCGTTCCCCCCATCACACAAAACGGAACATCAGCACCAAATTTTGCCCCTAACCGCATTAAATCTTCATCAGTAAGAGGAAGTTTAAATAAATCACGCACACCTTTTAACACAGCGGCGCAATCCGCACTGCCGCCGCCCATGCCCGCCGAAGCAGGAATTACTTTGTGCAACTCTATAAAAATTCCTTCTTCTATACCATATTTAGTTTTAAGATATTCGGCGGCTTGGTAGGCAAGATTGCGCTCATCTGTTGCCAGCCAGCCAATATTTGTAACTAACTTTAAATAGTCGGGCTTATAAATTTTTTTGATATGTAGCTCATCAGAAAGTGATATGGTTTGCATTATTGTTGAAATTTCGTGGTAACCATCACTCTCGCGCTTGCCCAAAATATCTAATGCCAAATTTATTTTTGCCCTTGCCCTAGCTATCAACTCTTCCATCACTCAACTCCAAAATTTGTGGATAACTCACCAAAACTGCTTATTTATAGCAAAATACACAGTGTAAAACATTGTGGATTTAATGTGGATTTGCTGTTGAAAACCATTATATATCATCAAACCACGCTTGTCAATGACAAATTTGTTACAAATTGACATTTTTTCTAAAATTATGGTATAATAATCGATGCCACAGGAGATTGCGGCATTTATACT
>WRBU01000051.1 GCA_009784355.1 Defluviitaleaceae bacterium | reverse complement strand
CATCATAAGCCCAAAACCCGCAAAGACAATGCCAATAAAAAGCATTGCGATAACTGACCAAAGGATAGTTACAGGCGTTGTAATGCGGTAGCCCAAAATAAACACGCCAGCCACAAGTATAAGTGTACCTTGCACTGCAGAAATTATAGCAGAGGACACAAATTGACCAATAGCCACTTGTGCTCGTGGTATTGGCGAAACAAGCACCTCTTTCATAAAGCCTGATGACATATCCTCTATGGTGCGGGAGGAAACACGTACGGAAGATTCAAACATTGTTGCGGCTATAATACCCGCAAGCATATATTGCTGACCGCCATCCATACCCGCAATGGCAAACATTTCACCAAAAACAAAGATGAAAAAGAAAGGGATGGCTAAATTAAGGATTAAAGCGGGCTTGTTACGCCAAAAAATTTTAAGATTACGCCCCGCCAATGACATTATTACACTCATTATTTTGCCTCCCCTTCATCTCGTATTTCTCTTCCAGTTATTTCTAAAAACACGTCATTTAGCGTGCCTTTTCTCACTTCCAAATCCACAATATCATTTTGGCAAGCAGAGAGAACCGATAGCAGTTTCGCATTGTCGTCCACATCCACACGATAATATTTTTCACGCCGCTCAAAATTCATGGCTTGCTCTTTCAAGGTAGCTTCCAATTCTGCATCGTTTGTTGTGGTGATGTAAGCACGGTCTTTGGTATATTTTTTCTTCAAGTTAAAGGGGGTGTCGTGAGCGATGATTGTACCGTGGTCCATAATGGCTACTTGGTCGCAAACTTCCGCCTCATCCATGTAGTGGGTGGTTAAGAAAATGGTGATATTTTTCTCTTTTTGCAATTTCACCACATACTCCCAAATGTGCAAGCGGGTTTGGGGGTCAAGTCCTGTTGTGGGTTCGTCCAAAAACAGCACCTTTGGATAGTGAATAAGCCCACGGGCAATTTCTACCCTGCGCTTCATCCCTCCAGACAGCGCACCAACCATCTTTTTGCGCCATTTTGTAAGCTCCACAAGCTCTAGCACAAATTCGATACGCTCTTCAATTTCTTCCTTTGGAACTTTGTAAAAAACACAGTGCATTTTTAAATTTTCTTCTACTGTCATTTTAGTGTCCAAAGTGGAGTCTTGAAAAACAACACCAATGGCGGCACGGACGGCATTTTTTTCGCTTGTTACATCATGTCCGTCTATTAAAAGTTCGCCCTCAGTTTTTTCAAAAATGGTGCACAGCGTATTTATTGTGGTTGATTTTCCAGCCCCATTTGGGCCTAAAAAGGCGAAAATACTGCCACGCTCTACTTCAAAGCTGATATTGTTGACCGCAACAAAATCGCCGTACCGCTTTGTAAAGTTCTTTACTTGTATTATCGATGTTGACATAACTTCTCCTTCCGTTTTCCGTTTTTATCGTTATACTAATCCCATTTAAAATCATGGACTGCTCTCCCTCGTTAATCCCAAACGCCTTGCGTTTGGGGCTCAGTCGGCACTCCATGTATTAAATTGGAATTAGTATTACTACTCTGTCACCAAGGCATATGCCGATATTTTGCGTATTCTCCAAGCTATTGCAATAGATGTGGCGTATGCGAGGACTATAATACCGATGGAAACTACTATCAGCCAGTTTATGGGAACGAACAAGTTCACACTTGCTATCCCCATGCCACTTGTAAGCATTACAAATATATGGTTAAAGCCCAGATACCCCCCGACAGAGCCTAAAACAACACCTATAATAACGGGCGGTGTAAGCCCAAGAGCGATTTGGTTCATTAGCTGGAATGTGGTAAAGCCCAAGGCTTTTTGTGTACCAAATTCTCTACGCCTACGTATAACCATAGTTTTAACCAATAAATAAAGAACAAGCACAATAACACCGGCTACTACAAGCAATATAATTATATTAACAATAGAGAAAATATCGCCCATTGCCGCAAAAGTTGCATCAATTTGCTCTTGAAACAAGACTATAAGAAGACCGCCTTCTGTATTGCTGCCTATTGCTCTTATTTGCTCCGCAAATAAATCAATATCTGCATTTTCGGTTAAATTCACGTAAAATGTGCTGAAAATAAAGTCGGGTTGCACACGTATCATTGATTCAAAATCCATCATGGCAAAAAAACCGCCCCAAATTTGCACTATGCCTGTAATTGTAAAGTCCCGCTCTATATCACCGCTGCTAACTGTCACTACATCGCCCACTTGCTTGCCAAGCGTTGACAAAACCGCACCATCTACTACAATTTCGCTGTTAGAGGCAGGGAAGCGGCCGCTTATTAATGCGTGACCTTCCAAATATGAAAAATCTTGCACAATTTCAAAATTAACTGTTTCGCCGTTAATCAGCAGGGGAAGGGTTTGGTAGCCATAAATCGTTTCAATGTCTAGATTTGCTTCTACATATGCAATAAAGTCGGCACTCTCGTTTGGGTCGTTTAACAAAATAGCGGCATCGGGTGTTTCTCCAAAAATAACATTTAAAAATGCCGTCATGTCAACGTTTACATTATGGTTTAGGATAAGTCCTGAGGCACCCGCAAAGGCAAGCGCGCCAACAATAATAGCAACCATAATAGTTTGCCTTATATTTTGAAAAAGATGTTTTGCGGCAAGCACAACCCCCAAAGAAGCTCGTGTTTTTTCCAAAGGCAGATGATTTTTCTTGTACTTTTGGGTTTCTTTGCCTCCGCGTAATGCGACGAGAGGATGTAATTTGTTTATGCGGCGTGATGTTATATAAACAAACAACAAAATTAATACAAAAATCAACGCCAAAGCAAGAGCCATTGCGAATATGTTGAAAGAGGGATTCCAAGGCAAGGCGAGCATTGGCTCTAAAATGCCTGTTACAAGGGGCAATGCAAGCTGCGCCAGCGCAATGCCTATCATGCCGCCAGTAAAAGTTATCATGGTAAACTGTAAAACAATGGAGGACATTATTTGGCGGCTGCGATACCCCGATGCTTTTAATACCCCAATATTAGTCATGCTTTCTTCTATATCATTGCTTATGCGAAAGCGTGCAACAATTGCAACAATAATAAGCAGTATAAGAGAAAATGCAACAATCATCAATGAGGCTATTGTTGGTATCATTGTTCTTGCTGAATGGACATGGTTATAATTCAAAACTATATCCAGCTCTCCGGAACGAAGCTCGGCTTGAAAAGCAGCCGTCAAAGCCTCCCAGCCATGCGTCATGCGTGCGGATAGCATCGTGATTCTTGCGTCTTCATGCTCTGCATAAAGTGCCGCAAATTTATCATCCGAAACATATATGCGCCAAGTGTTTATCATCATGCCGTCGCCGAACATAATCTCTTCCGTGCTTCCTGCAATGGTTAAAACAAAGTCGTCTTGTAAAAAATTAAATTCTATTTCATCGCCAAGGCTAAATCCCCCGCTTAAAAACATAAAATGCGGTATGTAAACAGCATTATTAATAAGGGGGAGGTAATCGCCCACAAGACTGGGAGGGTTCATTGTTTGCTCGTCGTTTTTGGTAGATACTACTAAAGTGCCGCTGCTTAAATTGTCATTGATAAAAAAACCGCCCCAAGCCCTCAACACACTTTGAGTTTCAATTTCTTCAACGCCGTCAAAATCTTTAATGAAATTATATCTGACCCCAAATTGCTCCTCATCATGGGTAAATGCGACAAAATGCGGTGCGTTAAGCTCCTCGGCTCTTTCGTCAAAAAAGTTGCCTACCTCAAAAAACAAAACAAGACCAATATTTAAAAACATAGCGGCAATGAGTATTAAAATCATCATACTCGCTGTTTGACTTTTGCTTTTACGCAGATTTGCCGCTGCAAGCATCCAAATACTTCTCACAATTACCACCCCATTTCTAGCAAGAAATTTTTAAGGGTAGTGTGACGTGCGCTCTCATCACTGTCGTATTTATCAAGATGACATTCACCAACAATGCCGCCATCACGAAAATAAAGTATACGGTTGCCTCGTATTGCAGAGCGCAAATCGTGTGTTACCATAACAACGCTTTGACCTTTTTTGTTTACTTCTGAAAGTGCATCAAGCACAGCTTGCCCATTTGCGGAGTTTAACGCACCCGTTGGTTCGTCGGCAAACACAATTTTTGGACTATTTATTAATGCACGGGCAATACCCGCGCGCTGACCTTGCCCGCCAGAAACCTGTGATGGAAACTTACGCCATGTTGTTTCGTCAATGTCAAAACTTGCCAGCAAACTTTTTGCACGTGCGGCAACTTCTTTGCGGTTTTTATTGACTAAAAGTCCACACGCCATTATATTGTCAAATATGCTCATATTGTCCAATAAATAGGTTTGCTGGAAAACAAAGCCGCAATTATCACGGCGAAACACCGCCAAAGCGTCGTTTGACAGTCCGCATATTTGTTGATTTAAAAAATTAATGCTGCCACGAGTTGGCTTATCCATTCCTGACAGGGCGTATAACAACGTAGACTTGCCCGCTCCGGATGGACCCATTATAACAGTAAAATCACCTTCAAAAATCTCTAAATCCAGCTCTTTTAGGACATGCTGCTCATGACCTGTGCTAGAAAATACTTTACATAAATTGTTTGTTGATAAAATGGCTTGCATTATGTACACACTTCTTTCTTGTTTTTAGTTTTTTGCCCTATCTAGCCCTAATGACACCTAGACCCGATACATTGCGGGTTATAGTTGGGTTGCCGTCATACCTAACATTTCCTACTCCTGAAAGTGTAATATTCAGCGTTTCAGTAGCGTGAATATCAACGTCGCTTGCACCTGATACATCTATAACCGCATGAGTTGCAACAAGGTCAAAAAGACTAACATTTGATGCACCTGATACATTAATGTGCAGATTTTCAACTCTTCCTTCAAGCTCTATATCAGCAGCTCCTGAAATATTAATTGAGAGGCTGTTTTGGTCTAATGTGTCCCAGCCTGTTATATCTGCAGCACCACTTAAAACAATATTGTCAATAAATGGGGCATAAATGCGAAGCCTTGGTGTATTGCCTCCGCTTGTGTTAAAACCTCTGCTGGATGACAGGCTAAACACACCATTAGATACGCTAGTTTCAACATAACCAAACAAATTTTCTTGAATTTCAAGGGTTACGTTAAAATTAGGGGAGTTAATCCAAGTGATGTCGTATCCCCCTGAAATGTTAATGCCTGTGAAATTTGACGCATTGATGGGATGCAAAACCATAGGTCCCGTACCTCTAACAGACCCAGAAGATGAAATATTGCACCCCACAAATACAAATAGCGCAACAATCGTTGCTGCAACTGTAAAAATCACTCTTTTCATTTTAAAAACCTCCAAAGTTTTATTTATCGAAAAATATATACGCAGACAAAGTTTTTTTGTCTGCGTAAGATGTTCGATATTTTTATTATTTTAATTATTGACGATTTGCTTTGCGCAATCTTTTGTTTTCGTACATGCGTTCGTCTGCCAAATGGAGTATCTCGCTTTGTGAAATATTGGTGTCTTTATTCGCTTCGACAGTACCAAAGCTAATTCCATACTTAAACTCTTTTCCTTCAAGATATTCATCATTTTGAATTCTTTCTTGACAACATTTCATAATTTCTTGCGCAGTTTCTTCGCCTATATCGGGCATTAACAGCATAAACTCATCGCCGCCAAGCCTACACGCTAATATGTCACTGTTAAGACTTTTGAAATACTCTGCAGCTGTAAGTATATATCTGTCGCCTTCATAATGTCCAAATGTGTCGTTAATGTATTTTAAAAAGTCTAGGTCTATAAAAACTAATACGAACTGCTTTTTTGCATCAATCCATTCGCCTAGAATTTCCATCCCATAAAAACGGTTGTACAACCCAGTCAAAGCGTCTTTGTATGCCTGATTTTCTAATTTTATAAACTTCTCTTTTTCGGCTGTTATATCTTCGACAACCATCGCTATTGCTTGCCTGTCTTCCCAAGTAACCATGTACGACAATATTGAAACCAAAAGCGGCTTATTAAAATATTCAATTTCTGCTTCCAATTTATTATAACCCTCGTTGCCTTTGTGGTCATTTTGCTGTACACAATCTATTAAACGTTTAATATATGCAGGGTCAACCCTCAAAGCTGCCTCTGCCTTTTCGTTTACCAGCAAAATTTCTCTTGTTTTGGCATCTACTATAAAAATTTGACTGGGAGCGTTTCGAGTTACATTTGCTAAAAATTGATTACCTGCTTCCAAGGATTTTATCAATGTGTTTCTGTGCTCTATTTCGGCTTCGAGGTCGTTTTGTCTTTCTTCAAGCTGTTCAATCATTGTGTTAAATGCGTCAGAAAACTCACCTAAAAAATCAACACGCTGCTTGTAATCGCCCTTTGCTACTTGCTGCGACTGCCACGTAAGGTGTTGCAAGTTTCCGTGTAAAGATTTTAAAGGTCCTGCAATAATATTTTCTCTGCCAGGAGGGGTTACATTTAAATTTCCTTTGCTCAAATCTGTAGCAAAGGCATTAAAGTCGTTCAAAAGTTTGGCAAGAAAAGCTAGACCCTGCCCTAGCTTGTGAAAATCTTCATCAATATCAGCAAGGTCTAGCTGTGCCTTTTGAGGCTCATAAATTATGTCTTTAAGGTACAAAAACAGGGTTTCAGAAGTCTTTGCAACCTCTTGACCGACTGCCACTATGCAACAACTCCTCTAAAACGACAAACCCTGTCGCCGGTTGCCCAGCAGTCAATTTCTTTTACCTCATAGTTTTTGCCCGTGTAAACAAACAAGACCCCGCTTAAAAAGCCTTCATCGTAAACACAAACAGCTTCGCCAGTAACAGGCAAACCGCTGCAATCCAAGTCTTCTGCTACCGTCATAATGATTTCGCCTGTTTCATGATTAAACTTTTCAATGCGTAAAATGCCTACCTTAAGAGCCTTCAACACCTCTTGCAAATGTGCAATAAATGGGTCAAATTCTAGTTTGGTATCTAAAATGTTTTTTGCAAACTCTTCGCCTGCCAAATAGCCTGCTTTGTACAAAAAGTGGTTGGCTTTTTCAAGGCCAAGCTCTTGTGAAATAGCGTCTACCATTGTGTATTGTAAAAGTCTATACAATACAACAGGCATTTCTTCACCCAAATCACCACGACCTGTTTTAATGTCGCCTAAATCTCCCCAATGAAACTTACGTGTTGTTTCAGTTGCAAAAATGTTGTCCATAATGACACCCTCCTATGTTAAATATTATTTGTAAGCATCCCCCTAGGTTTTTACGCCTAGGTTTTTACGCCTAGGTTTTTACGCCTAGGTTTTTACGCCTAGGTTTTTACGCCTAGGTTTTTACGCCTAGGTTTTTACGCCTAGGTTTTTACGCCTAGGTTTTT
>WRBU01000050.1 GCA_009784355.1 Defluviitaleaceae bacterium | reverse complement strand
TCGGTTATAATCAAATCCACACAACCAGCGGCGGTTAGAGGCAAATCACACAAAGGTAAAATTTTCGCATTTCCTTTTGCGGTATGCTCCATAGCAACAATAACTTTTTTTGCCCCGCTTAACAAATCCATAGCCCCACCCATTCCGGGAACAAGTTTGCTGGGTATCATGTAGTTTGCTATATTACCCTTTTCGTCCACCTGCAATGCCCCAAGCACCGTCAAATCCACGTGTCCGCCACGAATAATGCCAAAGGATGTAGCAGAGTCAAAAAACGCACCGCCAGCCAAAATCGTAACAGGCTGCCCGCCAGCATTTTGTATGTTTGGGTTTACATCTTCAGGAGCAGGGGTTGGCCCCAATCCCACAAAGCCATTTTCGCTTTGAAAATGCACCACCATGCCGTCAGGCACAAAATTAGCCACACGTGTTGGTAAGCCAATGCCCAAATTCACCACAGACCCGTCGCATAACTCCTTTGCCACACGCCTTGCTATGAAATCTTGTATCATATCCTTATCCATAATTCATTGACCTCCATCTAATTCATAGCCATTTTCCTCAAGGCGTTGGCGGCACTTTTTTCTTTCCTCATCAGTAAATAGTGTGCTGTATTCATCTCTCAACACGTGGGCTTCAAAAGACAGCTCAAGCCGCTTTAACTCCCATAATTTCGCAAAACCACTAGAAGGCTTATCGGAATTAATTAGTTTTTTTACAGCTTGGATAACGCCATATTCTGAAACCATTTGCTGCGCATAGTTAGGGTTATATCCTAATTTTTTCGCTTTTTGAAAGACAATCTGTATATCGTTATCAAACTTGTCTTTGAGTGTTTTGCTATCCATAAACATTCCTCCTTAATTAAGAGATTATGGTGAGTCGCCCGTAATGATTGTTATGATTGCAAAATATAATCAACAAAAATTCCCGAAGTAATAACGTGGTTTTGGTCAATTTCACCTATTTCCACAAGAGTTTCAGCTTCAACAATAACAGTGTCTGCGGCAGATGCCATCACATTGTTAAAATTGTTGGTACTACCGTGGTACACGATATTTCCGCCTTTATCTACCACAGAGCCACGCAAAATAGCAAAATCGGCACGAAGCGGCTTTTCTAGCAGGTATGTTTCTCCGTCCACGTCAACGGTTTGTTTGCCTTCTGCCACCAATGTGTCAAGCCCCGTTTTGGTAAGCACGCCGCCCAAGCCGTATCCGCCAGAGCGTATTTGCTCAACCAATGTACCCTGCGGCACAAGGACAACCTCAAGTTCTCCTTCGTTCATCTGCCGTCCCGTTTCTTTGTTTAGTCCTATATGACTTGTAATAATTTTTTTGCACTGTTTGTTTGTAATTAGCTTGCCAACGCCTTTGTCAATATAGCCAGAGTCGTTGCAGATTATCGTTAAATTCTGCACGCCTTTGGCAACAAGAGCGTCAACAACGCTCTCTGCTGTGCCATTTGCCATAAAGCCGCCAAACATGATGGTTGACCCGTCTTTAATATTTTCGATTGCCTTTTCGATAGATACTACTTTACTCAATGTATCATCCCTCCCAGCTAACGGAACACCGAGGGCGGCATCCCCTACGATTTTACATACCATATATCATTGCCGACAAATCCGCATTTTCTATATAGTTCTTCTGGCTTGGCATCACTATTTACCTCGCCGCTTACTGTTACAAATTTTGCTTTGGTTTTTAACCTCGCCAACAACTCATTTACAACTAATTGTCCGAAACCGCGGCCTCTATATTCAGGTAGCACTTGTATCCATTCAAGCGAACCTTCACCAATGCTGACATCAAAATCTGCAATGCCAAGGGCAACTGGTGCATTTGTTGTTTCATCCCATATCCAAATCCACAAATCTTCGTCATATACAGGGTATTGAGCCCACCGCAAAACAGTTTCTTTACTTTGACTGTATCCGACATAGCAGCGATTGATAAAATCCGATACAAAGTTGGCTTCTTGTAACAGGTTCACATTTTTAACCGCAAAACCTACCGATGGGTAACTGTGCTGATTTTCGGACAAATGATGAATTAAACGAAAATACTGTGTGTATTTTGCCGCCCTATTTTTATCTACACTTTGCTCGTGCAAAATCTCAATATTATCCGGCTTTGGAAAATACGCCTCTTTCCAAAAAGCAGTTGCACAAGTTTTGCATGGGTCATCTATATATTGTCCGACAGTTATCATCTTCTCACCACCATTGATGTGCCTTGCCCGCCGCCAACGCACAAGGTCGCTAAACCGTATGTAGCTTTTTGCTCCATCATTTGATGTATTAGCGTTACCAAAACTCTAGCACCACTTGCGCCTATTGGATGCCCAAGGGCTATTGCGCCTCCATTTACATTAACCTTTGCGGGGTCTAACCCTAATTCTTGTGAAACAGAAAGTGCCTGTGCCGCAAAGGCTTCATTGGCTTCTATCAAGTCCAAGTCAGATACAGTTAAACCCGCTTTTTGCAAGGCTTTTTGACTGGCTGGCACGGGGCCAAGCCCCATTTCTGCAGGGTTTACCCCCACATTTGCGCAGGAAACAATGGTCACAAGTGGTACAATGCCCAATTCTGCCGCTTTTTTGGCACTCATAAGGACTAATACCGCCGCTCCATCATTTATGCCGCTGGCATTGCCCGCCGTAACCGTGCCGTCTTTTGCAAATGCAGGGCGCAATTTACCCAATCCTTCGGTTGTTGTGTTAGCACGGGGGTATTCGTCTTTGTCAATAATGATAGGGTCGCCTTTGCGCTGTGCAATTTCTACGCTGGCAATTTCTGCTGCAAAGCGGCCGCTTTCAATAGCTGCCTGTGCTTTTTGCTGGCTTTGTGCCGCATATTCGTCTTGCTGTTCACGTGTTATATTGAATTTTTGTGCCAAATTTTCTGCTGTTACGCCCATGTGGTAATTATTAAACACATCTGTTAGTCCATCATGGACAATGGTGTCAACAAGTGCCGCATCGCCCATTTTACTGCCCCAGCGCAAGTTTTTTTGTAAATACGGAGCTGCTGACATATTTTCCGTACCACCGCATAAAACCACATCCGCTTCGCCCGTTGCAATGCTTGATGCTGCCAGTTGCACAGCTTTTAGTCCACTACCGCAAACTTTGTTTATTGTATAAGATGGTACTGCTTCGGGAATATCGGCATAAACTGAAATTTGCCTAGCGATATTTTGCCCTAATCCCGCCTGCAGTACATTTCCAAAAATTACCTCTTCTATAAGTTCGGGAGCAATTTTTGCCCGTTCAATGGCTGCCCTTGAGGCAACTACCCCAAGCTCTACTGCTGAAACATCTTTAAAAACACCGCCAAAACTACCTATTGGCGTACGCACCGCCGAAACTATAACAACATCCCGCATCTTTTGTCCCCCTTAAAGGCATTTTTATCCATTATACCAAATTGTCAAAATTTTGTCTAGACAATATTGATTTTTACTGCTATTCTTTATGTGGTGATAAATATGAGTTTAATCGACTTACTCGCCCAGCATAAAACCATCTCACTAATAGGTATGACAAAAAATGCGGGCAAGACTACTGTACTCAACTACCTGATAGAAGAATACGCCAAAAATAGCATAAGACTTGGGCTAACCAGCATAGGGCGTGACGGGGAGGATGTGGATGTTGTAACATTTACCCCAAAGCCAAAAATTTTTGTGCAAGCGGGCACGATATTGGCTACTGCAGAAGGTCTTTTGAAGTTTTGTGATATTTCAGCAAAAACCTTGTCTGAAACAGAATTTTCCACACCTCTTGGGCAGGTTGTAATTGTACGTGCAATGTCGGCAGGCTTTGTCCAGCTTGGCGGCCCTTCGATGGTGGCCCAAATGGCGCAGCTTTTGCCATTGCTACAAGGTTTTGGCGCAGATAAAGTTATTGTAGACGGAGCTATAAGCCGGAAAAGCCCCGCTTCGCCGCAAATTGCTGATGCTGTGGTACTTTGTACGGGGGCTGCTCTTTCTCAAAATATAAACGAAGTTATTATTCAAACCAGACATGTAGCGAATATTTTGTTGTTGCAAACCTCGCCATGTAGCCATTTTCACATAAACGGAGCTTTAACCGACAGATTTTTGTTAAAACTCATCACGTCCAGCGAAAATCTGCGTGATAAGGTTATCGTTGCAAATGATGCCAGCAAAATTTTAATCTCCAAAGAAACCCATGAAAAATTGCGTACAAAAGGCGGCTCTCTTGCTGTCAAGCACCCAATAAATCTTGTAGCAATCTGCATTAATCCTACATCACCAAAAGAAGCAGGTTTTGATGCCAAGCAATTTTTGCAGCAAATGCGCACAGCTATTACCGATATACCCATTTTCGATGTAAAAAATATTGACAGTATTGACAGTTTTGTACATCCGTGATAGAATAGGTGGGTTAAACGATTAACAAAAGGGGTGTTTGCTTTGCAAAAGATGAGGATTGGCATACCAAAGGCATTATTATATTTCAAATATCGCATTATGTGGCGTAGTTTTTTTGAGAGTTTAGGGCATGAAGTAATAGCAAGCCCAGACACCAACAAGACTATTTTGGACATGGGCGTAAACAGCAGTATTGACGAAAGTTGCACATCTGCCAAAATTTTTATGGGTCATGTGGAATGGTTGATAAAACACGGCGAGGTTGACACAATTTTTATACCAAGAGTGGTCAGTTATGAAGACGGCGACATAACCTGCACAAAATTCCACGGGCTTTACGACATTTGCCGTGCAACATACCCTGATGCAAAATTTTTACACCATAATATTGACTACGACCACGGGCATACGGAATTAGGGGCATACAAAGCTCTCGGCGCGACCCTTGGCGCAAAACCCGCAGAAAGTCAAACGGCTTACGAAAAAGCCCTTGAGGGATTGCGGCTTTATGAGAAGGAACTAGAAACCAAACAGGAAAAAGTGGCAAAAAAAGACAGTTTGAAAGTGTTAATGGTTGCCCATCCTTACAATATTTACGACAAGCTAATAGGCGAGCCCATTTTAAAAGCATTGCACGAGCTAAATTGTGATGTGATTTTCGCTGACATACCTGAATCAAGCGCAATGTGTAAGCGTGCGGAAACACTCTCTGCCACAGTATATTGGCGTTATAACAAAGAGCTTATCGGAGCTGTGGATTATTATAAAAATGACATTGACGGAATTATATTTTTGGCAACATTCCCTTGCGGTCCGGATTCTCTTGCCATAGAGCTTTTGACCCGCAGGCTTAAAGACATCCCTATGACAACGCTTATCGCTGACAGCAATTTTGGCGAAGCAGGCATACAGACTCGAATAGAGAGCTTCATCGACATTTTGGAAGCAAGAAAAAAGGCGGTGCAAAATGCAAAAGAAATATAAAATTTCTTTCCCACATATTGGAAAATGCCACATTCCTGTTAAAAAAATAATGCAGACCCTGCTTGGCGACAATGGCGAAGTTTTTGCCGCTCCCCCTATAACAAAACGAACTATTGAGCTTGGGGCAAAAAACAGCCCAGAATTTGTTTGTGTTCCTTTTAAATACACCATGGGTAATTTTATTGAGAGCTTGGAGCAAGGGGCAAATGTACTTTTTCAAATTGGGGGCGACTGCCGATTAGGCTTTTACAGCGAAGTGCAAGATGAAATTTTAAAAGATTTGGGATATGACTTTGATTTTCATACGCTAAAAATTACTGGAGGCAATGCCAAAGGTGTTTACGAAATTTTCAAAAAAATGAATCCAAAGCTAACCATGGCGAAAGCCGTAAAGGCTTTGGCTCTTTGTGTGCGTACAATTTACGCTATGGATGGCATAGAAAAATACATCCGCCAAAATATTGGCTTTGAGGTACAGGAAGGCTCTTTAGAGGCTATTGAAAAACGCTTTTTAGTCGAAATAGAAAAAGCCAAGTCCATGCTTTCGGCGGGAAGAATTTACAAAAAATATCTGCGCCAGCTTAAAAAAGTGCCTCTTAACAAACCAGCAGACCGCATGAAAATAGGTGTGGTTGGCGAACTTTACGTCTTAATGGAGCCTTTTTCAAATTACTTTATAGAAAAAGAACTGGCAAAATTTGGGGTTGAAGTAACCCGCTTTATTACAGCGTCCTACCTAATATTTTCGCCCCAGCACAATGTTAAAAAGATTTTAGAGCAATCTGAGGGATACTGCAGTTATGAAATTGGTGCAGACGGCACAGATAGCGTTGCAAAAAGCGTTGTTTTCGCAAAAGAGGGATATGACGGCATTTTGCATTTAAAGCCTTTTGGCTGCACTCCTGAAATAAACTCAATCCCTATATGTAACCGTGTTAGTGAAGACTACGGCATACCTATACTGTATTTTAGTTTTGACTCACAAACATCGGAAACAGGCGTAAAAACACGCTTGGAGGCGTTTTATGACATGCTACTTATGAAGAAAAGAGGGAAAGCGATATGATAAAGGCGTATTTAGGGGTTGACATTGGAAGTATATCGACCAAAGGCGTTATTATTGACCAAAATGACCAAATAATTGCAAACGAATATTTGTGGACAGAAGGCGACCCTATTGGCGCAATTAAGCGTGTGTTGGAGGGGTTGCAAAAGCAGTTGCCGCCGAGCGTTCAAGTGGTTGCCGTTGGCACAACGGGCTCTGCCCGCAAGCTAATTGGCGTGGTGCTTAATGCCCAAATTGTTAAAAATGAAATAACGGCTCACGCCATCGGAACAATGTCCCGTGTACCCGATGTCCGCACCATTTTAGAAATCGGCGGGCAAGACTCAAAAATAATCCTGCTAAATAACGGCATCGTTACAGACTACGCAATGAACACAATTTGCGCCGCCGGCACGGGTTCGTTTTTAATGTCGCAAGCAAAGCGTCTTGGGCTTGCTATTGAGGAGCTGGGTGAGCTTGCACTAAAAGCCCAAAACCCAACCCGAATTGCCGCCCGCTGCACGGTTTTTGCGGAAAGCGACCTTGTACACAAAGCCCAAATCGGACACAAAAAAGAAGACATCGTCGCAGGAATTTGCACCGCCGTTGTAAACAACTACCTAAACAATGTGGGCAAAGGCAAGCGTATTCTCGCCCCCATCGTATTTCAAGGTGGCGTTTCCAAAAATGTAGGCGTGGTAAAAGCCTTTGAAAGAATCCTCGGCGCGGAAGTTTATGTCGACGAATACGGACACCTTATGGGCTGCCTAGGTGCTGCGGTGCTTGCCAAAAACAGCGGCAAAGAGCAAGCCTTTGACTTTAACATCCAAGACGTTGCCTTTGTTACCAAAGGCAAGGAATGTGAAAAATGCTCTAATAACTGTGAAATTATTTATGTTTATCGTGATGATGAGGTGCTTGATATTTGGGGCAATCGTTGCGAGCG
>WRBU01000049.1 GCA_009784355.1 Defluviitaleaceae bacterium | reverse complement strand
GCTTCAAACAAAATTTGCGTCGCTACTATTCCGACCATCCAAGAAAGAGAATGCAATGTAGCAAAGAGCTGCTCCAATACACCCCACCATCTGGCAGTTTTAAAATACAGCCCAACCGTGCGAAAGGCTAGGTTTAAAACGCCGTATTTTTTGTTTTTTTGATTATTCAGTTCGTTACTCATTACTCATACCACTTCCTTTGCGCTTCAAACATTTCGGCGTAAATACCGCCAAGTTTCATTAATTCATTATGGCTACCATTTTCTGCAATGCCACCATCTTTTATAACCAAAATTTCGTCAGCCAATTTTGTACTGCCCAAACGATGGCTGATAAAAATTGTTGTTTTGCCACGCATTAGCTCTTCAAATTCACCATAAACACGGCTTTCTGCAATGGGGTCTAATGCGGCGGTTGGCTCATCCAAAATTTTGATAGGTGCACGGGATATTAAAGAGCGTGCTATTGCAATCTTTTGCCATTGTCCGCCAGAAAGGTCTGCCCCGCCTTCTATAATTTTACCAAGAGGGGTGTTTATGCCGTCTTTTAAGTCGGCAATGGTTTCGTTAAGCTCTATTTTACTTGCAACACGCTCTATATTTTCTTCTGTAATATCTCTTGCGGCATCTCCAATAGCAATATTTTGCGCCATTGATATTTGATAACGTGCAAAATCTTGATATACAACCGAAAACATCGATTTTACTGTGCTTGCTTCAAATGAACGCAATTCTTTACCATTTAGCAAAATTTCGCCTTCATATTCGTCATAAAGCCCCGTAAGAAGTTTTGTTGTGGTGGTTTTTCCCGCACCATTTGCGCCAACCACGGCGTAATGTTTGCCTTTTTCCAGCTTTAAAGACAATCCGTCCAGCGTGTAATTTTCGCTTGTTGGGTACTTAAAGCGTACATTTTTGAATTCTAGGCTTTCAAAGGCAGGCGGTTCGTCATCGGGCAAGTCTTTTGCGCCCTCAGCTTGGCTCAACTCCATAAAAGCAGTTAAATCTTTCATGTATTCTTTTGATTTTGCAATTTTTTCAGTTGCGTCCTGCATATTCCAGCCTAGCATATTAACCAAGCCAAACACCGCCGCAACAACGCCCATAAACATGCCCGGGCTTAAATCGTCAGAAATAACGGGGTTTATAAGAGTTAGAGCAACCAAAACAGAAATTGCCGCCATTGCTATGCCAGAAGATTTCATTGCAATCCACATTTTTACATCTACCCAAAATTCAATTTTGCGGGCGGTTTCCCATTGCTCCAAAAACCTATCGTTTACATTTTCACCGTAACCAAAAAGTGTACGCTCTTCCACTGCTTCACGGCTTGTCAAAACCTCTGTGTAATATTCGTGGCGGCGGTTGTATTTACGTGTTTCTACCTCAGCATCATAACTTTTTTTGCCCGCCCACAACGCAATGCCTATCAACGGTACGCTAAACGCAGCAATTACAATAACAGCCCACCAAACCTGTGTTATTATCAAACCCAAAATGGCGGCAATACTAACAATACAGCGAATCAACATGCCGTATGCCCGTACAGCTTCTTGAATATTTTTTATAGGCTCTTTTGCAACACGCTCTATAAGCTCCCAACTTTCGGCATTCTCTATATGTTTATAATTAAAGCCCGCACGAATATCTAAAAAAGCAGGTGTGAGCTTGCGCTCCAATGCAAATTTTATACGAGCTTCAAAAATACGGGGCAAATTGCCTATTATGCTGCCAAAACCAATAGCCGCCAGCAATACTGCGAATGGCAAATATATTGCATTTGCCGCCGCTTCTTGGGCAAAAATATCTATTGCCGTATCCACAAACCATGCCGTTGACAAAGCAAGAACAACCGTAAACAGCAATGCGTGCACAAAGGCTATACTCAGTTGCACCACAACAAAAAATGGTGCCGCTTTAAAAGGAATGCGCAATGCATCTATGCCTTTGTATTTTCTTTTTTGTAATATCAATTTCTTCACTTCCTTAAAAAGTTTCTTTGTCTAATTTTGAAAAAACATCACTTTACCCACCGTGCCGTCTTCGTATTTATAATCAGAATGTGGATGGGCTTCGTCAATTTTAAATTCACCATTTGTGTATTCGCCTATCGATTTTTCCCAGAAGTTCACAGAGGCAGCGTTTTTTGGGTGATATGTTAGTTGCCAGCTTCCACGATGTTTGTCAAGCACTTCAAAAAGAGCCTTTTTGCCAATGCCCGACCGACGATATTTATACATGATAAAAAATTCATCGATGGCATAATCCGTGGTTTCCCCTTCTTCGCTTCCGTCAATAACCAGAACAAAGCCCGCCAAGTTGCCATCAACTTTAATTAAATATGCGGTATGCTTTTTGTTTTCATCCCAATATTCGTCCTCCATTTCAATTCCATAAAGCCCAGAATCTTCCACATCCCAGCCGTGATATTGCGAAAACTCGTATTCATATTTTTCCAATAAATTCACCAAAATATCTTGCTCGTGTTTTTCTGCTTGTTTTAAAGTCATTTTTCCATCTCCTTGATAATGCTCGCTTTAACTATACACCTTTTTTCTCAATTTTGGCAAATATTCGACAATCCACTCGCCAAGTTCGCTTCCGCACCCTGCCTTTTTTAGTGCAAAATACAAGCACATCAAAAAGTGTTCAATATTTGTACCTATTTTTATATACGTATAATGAGTGTCGGTATACAAAATCGCATCCACGTTTGGCATAAGTACTTCAATCCATGTTTTCACAGCGTCCTCATTAATGCCTTGCATCATTAAATTCGTAATGACTTCTGCAATTTTATTATCCGCCCAATCTACAGCCGCAAATCGCTCCTCGCAAACCACATTATGCTTTACAACATCCAAAATGCGGCTTACGTACTTTTCAGAAACCCCAGCAAAGCGTGGATGGTCGATAAAGTTCATTAGAGCAGACGCACCGTGAGAAACTGCATGTATTATGCCTTTTCCTTCATAAACAAAGCTACGTCTGTCCTTTTCCCGCATCATATAATCAAGCATTTTGTCAAAAGCAGCCTCGTATTGCTCCTGCGACAAAAAGCCGTGGTTACAATCTGCTGTCATCAATCCTCGGACAAAAAGCGAAGCAAAGCCACGCATAAAAGCGTCATCACTTTCCCCGCCGTCAATGCCTTTGAACAAATGGGTTTCGGAAAACGCAATATTTATAGCGTGAAGAAATTCTTCGTCGCTTAAATATCTTGTGCCGCCAGCCCCAAACAGAGTCCATGCCGCCATTGCAACGTTTTCACGAGTTAAAGAATCCAAATTTCCAATATTATCCAAAAAGACTTTAAGCAATGCGCTTGTACCCATCTCATCGATGGCTGGTTGCAAGTCAAATTCATTAAACAAGTCATTTTTCCATTCTTGCATCATTTTTTCTATTATTATCATCTTCTAATCTCTCCGCTTCTCTTCGCTTCTTTCTTCCATTTTGCAAAAGATTTTCCTCCGGCTTTGTGTTCGGCCAAATACGCTCTCTTATCTTCCACAAACTTATTTTCACGACTTTGCGCAAGATAGCGTTTCCAGCGTTCTTTGGGTAATGTGCCGTCATTAATTGCCGCAAGCACGGCACAACCAGGTTCTTTGACATGTCCGCAGCTTCTAAATTTGCATTGGGAAAACAAATCTTCAATATCTTCAAACTCTGCCGCAATACCCTCATCTGCATCTAAAAGTCCAAGCTCTCTCATTCCAGGCGTATCTATCACCATTGCGCCGTTTGGCAGCATAAAAAGCTGGCGATGGGTAGTGGTGTGCCGTCCACGACTGTCATTTTCACGTATGTCACTAACCGTCATAACGTCCTGTTCCATTAATGCATTGAGCAAAGACGACTTGCCAACACCAGACATCCCTAAAAACACAATGGTTTTGGTGGGTTGCAGATACTCTTTTAAAGCATCAAGCCCGTATCCGGAATAACTGGAAACCGCATGAACTGGTACATTTGGAGCATTTTGCTCCATATTTTTAACAAGCTCCTCAAAGCTAGGGTTCAAATCTGCTTTCGTAAGTATTATAACAGGCTGCCCTCCGCTTCGCCTAGCTTGCGTTAAATACCTCAAAACCCGCTGTATATTAAAATCTTGATTTAAAGAGGTCACAATGAAAACATAATCAAAATTCGCACAAACAACTTGTTCTAAAACATTTTTAACATACCCAGCACCTTTACCAGTGAAGTTTGCACGGCTAAACTTTGAATGCCTAGGTAAAACAGCAGAAATTTGTGAAACTCCGCTTGCGTTATACAGCAAATGAACAAAATCGCCGACACAAGGGAAGTCACTGCGCACTTGCGCATCACGGAAAAACGTGCCTTTAATTACAGCCCTAACTTCTCCATGCTGTGTCATGACAATATACTGGTCTCTGTGAACCTCTGTAATTCTTCCAACAATCACGCCGTTTGCGGGCATTTCTGTTTCTATATATCCAAATTTTGTTATATCGAAAATTTCCATCTCCTTATTTTTGTACTAAAAAAGGGCATTAAAAAAGATGCGACCAAATCGCACCACAAATGCCCTACGAAATTCCGCTAATTTTCGGCATAGAAAAAGTACGCAAAAAAGCCTCCCCTACACCATATTCAATTCTATAACCTGCCACCTCTTAATACGATATAATTTGCCACAATTCACAACCCCTTTCAAAAAAATTTCCCACTATAGGATTATTGCATTATACATCTATAAAAATACATTGTCAACAAAAATTCTTGTATGTCATCAAATCGTAATATTTTTACTGCCAACTGCCAACTTTTTTTCGTATCCTTGACAAAGCATTGTCCACGCTTTTTGCGTCTATATTCAATTTTTCGGCAATTAAGACGTAGCTTTCGCCCTCCAAAAAATGATTTAGCACGGCATTTTCCAGTTTGCTCAACTTCGCTTTTACACTATTTTCTAAATATGCCTTGTCTTCTCTTTTAATAAGAATTTGCTCTGGTTCTTGACCAATATCAAAAATATGTTCCAAGTCAGGATTTGATGCATCCATAGAAACATAAGTGTTTAAAGGCGAATGTTTTTTACGGGCGGCACTTCTAATAGCGTCTAGTATCTGATTTTTAATGCATTGCGTAGCAAAAGTAGCGAAAGAAGCACTATTTTCCGAAGAATATTCCCTCATGGCTTTATACAGCCCTACCATGCCTTCCTGTATAAGGTCTTCCTTATCCCCGCCTATAATGAAATAGGGTCGTGCCAAAACTTTAACACGCCCTAAAAAACGCCGCAACAAGACATCCTCGGCATCCCTGTCGCCAAGAGCTATCTGTGCCGCCAAATACTCATCAGTATAATTATTTTGACACATTAATTTTCCGCCTAACAATCTCATACATAGCCACCCCAGCCGCCACAGAAGCGTTTAAAGACGACATTTGCCCTAGCATAGGTATGGATACCAAAAAATCACATTTTTCCTTTACCAAACGGGATATACCTTCGTCTTCATTGCCGATGACAAGCGCAAGTGCGCCAGTCAATGGAGCGTTATACATAATGTCGCCGTCAGCCTCTGCTCCAACAGCCCAAATACCAGCTTTTTTTAATATATCCAATGTTTGGGCAATATTTGCCACACGAACAATAGGCATATTTGCCGCCGCCCCAGCAGAAGCCCGAACAACAGCCGCCGTAATCCCCACACTGCGCCGCTTTGGAATTATAACGCCGTGCGCCCCGCAAGCCGCCGCCGTGCGAATTATAGCACCAAAATTATGAGGGTCAAAAATCTTGTCCAAAACTATTATAAAGGGTTCTTCGCCAGTCCTTGCACAGTTTCGCAACACTTCGCCAAGCTCAGCATACTCAAAAGGGGGGCAAAGGGCAATGATGCCCTGATGCCTGCCTGTTTCACTCATTGCATCCAATTTATCTTTGGCAAGCTGAGTGATAATAATGCCCCGTTCTTTTGCTTTCGCCAAAATAACCCGAAGGCTTCCATCGGCTTCACCGCTTTTCACAAACAGTCTATGTATTGTCTTTTCGGCGTTTAAAAGCTCCATCACCGCGTTGCGCCCTTCAAAAAGATTCTCGGTTTCTTCCTGCGAAACAGCGGGTCTGTCTTGCATTTTTTCAGATTTTTGCGGCATTTCGCCTCTCTGCGGATTTTGTGGTTGCCTTTTTTTTGGACGGTTATTTTTCATCGTTCACCTTCACACTCCAACAAATATTGAATAGCTCCATCATTCTTTCGTTTTCGCCATTTAAATACAAATACCCGAACAAAGCCTCAAGTCCTGTTGCATTGCGGTATTCCGCAAAAGATGCATTTTTTGCTTTTTGCGACGGATTTGCATTGCGCCCCCGCTTAATAATCGACAACTCTTTGTCGCTCAAGTAAGGCAACAATGTGTAGTAATTTATTGATTGCCCGACAGCGCAAACGTGCTCAGTAGCCGCCTTGTTGTGTCGATGTGCAGATTGATTGCACCCTGCAACAAGCCTTGTGCGCACCAAAAGTGAAAACACCGCATCCCCCACAAAAGCAAGGTTTAATGGGGAGAGTTGCGCAAAGTCTTTTGTTTCGTTCGTAATTTCACCGCTACCTATCATAATGCCATTTCGTTCCTTCGCGTGTATCTTTAATTACGACTCCCATAGCAGCCAATTTATCCCGAATTTCGTCAGACAAAGCAAAGTTTTTCGCCACCTTTGCTTCGTTGCGTTTTGCTATAAGTACTTCTATTTCAGCGTCTTCCTGCGAACAGTCATCGGTTTCCCCTGCAAAAATTATGCCTAATATATTCAACATAAAGTCCAAATCATCAAGCCATTGTTTGTTAGGTTTTGCACCATTTCTTAACTCAATATTCACAAATTTTACCAGCTCAAAAACAGTGCTGATTGCATTTGCTGTGTTTAAATCGTCCGATAAAGCATCCTCAAAATCTGCCCGAAAACTGCCTTCATATGGGCGACTCTCGCTTGCCGACCCTATTTCCCTGCGGCAATTCTTAATTCGCTCAAGACCATTTGCAGCCGCCTCTAAAAGCTCTGCACTGTAATTTAACGGACTGCGATAATGCACAGAAAGTAGAAAAAATCTTAATACATCATATCCAAATTCATTAGCAACATCACGCCCTAAGAAAAAGTTGCCATCACTTTTTGCCATTTTTTGGTTATTCATCAAAAGCATTGCGTTGTGCAACCAGTAATTGGCAAATGCTCCGTCCATTTCTGCTTCGCTTTGGGCAATCTCATTTTCGTGATGCGGAAACATCAAATCTTCTCCGCCTGCGTGAATATCAATAACGCCACCAATATATTTGCGTGCCATTACACTGCATTCTATATGCCATCCGGGCCTTCCTTCCCCCCACGGGCTTTCCCAATGC
>WRBU01000048.1 GCA_009784355.1 Defluviitaleaceae bacterium | reverse complement strand
GCAGCTTCGGCGGATTCTGTGCCCAAAAGCCTTAAAAATACCATCTCTCGCACAAGTCCGCTTATTTTGGAAAACAGCACCAAAAACATAACCACCGAAATGGTCTTGACTCCGCTATTTTGTGTTTTTGTTTCCTCCATTAGTTGATATTCCTTTCAAAATAGCTTTGCTTACTGCACTATATCATATCGCACACCATCTGCACCGAAGCGAAGCTGTAAGGCTTCATTGCCGTCATAGGGAAGGTTTAGATACCGCACGCCGTCAACCATTCCCGCCCATGAACTTTGCCCTCCATTAGACATCACAAATACATTAGCAGAAAGGCTTTGCAAAAAGCTGTGCAGCAACTCAAACTCTCTTTGGTTATTGTAGTAAAGCGGCGAAGTGTTTGTATGAATGACAATAGTGCCTGCGGTGGTCGTACGCAATTCATATAATAAGTTTTGCCATCCAAGGGCGTGTGTGCTCAAAATGCCGCCGTTTGATGCATCCAAAGAAACGATAGCAAGCCCTTGTATTGTACTTTCAGGGATGTTTTGCGGTGTTAATACTATATCAAGAGTGTTTTGCTGTTGCTGGGCAGCAAGGTTAGCACGCAAAGGGTCTGCCGCAACAGTCGAGGCTGGTAAATTCACTGCATTTGACGCAACGCTACGCAAAAACTGAGGCGGTCGTATGAAAATTGAACCTCCCTCGCTATAATCTTGCGAAAGTGACACCGCCCAAATGCGAGATAAGCGCACAGCCCCAACGGCATCATTTGGCACGGCTACATTAATTTCCCGCCAGCCCAAAAAGTCTATGGAGCGAACAAAGTCAATGGTGAAAACATTTCCGGTTTCATCTATTAAATTTCCACGCAACCAGTGGTTGCTATTATTTCCATACACATAAACACTCAAATAAGATGCATCTTGCACAAAGTCCGTTCCAAGGTTTATAAATGCCGCCTGTGAAATATTTGCCGCCGCAAATGTGTAGTGAAGTGCCGCAACACCGTCATTAAAAATTTCAACACGTCCGCTTATTCCTGCTGGGTATGACGAAAAACTTGCGGCATTTATGGGTGTTGTACTTCTTTCCAAAGCATTGCCGACTACGGGTATGTATAAACGTGCGTGATGCGCCGCAACCCCGAGCCAGCCGGGACTGTCGACATTTGGGTAAACTTGGAGCTGTAATTGAGATGGATTAAGATTTACCCTACGTCCAAAATTATCAATACCTATGAAATTAGGCAAGGCATTGATATTAAAGCCAACGGGCAAAACGTTTATGCTTGTGGTGATTTCTGCAACTTCAATGGCTTCAAAAACTGTTGTTGTAGTTAAACCGCCAAAATTCGCAATGACGTGAACATCGCCTGCGGAATGAGCAATTATGCTCCCCGACACAAGTTCCCCGTTAAGCACCGAAATATTCACATTTTCATCCGAAATGTCTACAGCATTCATATACGCATCAAACCCCATGAAGCTAATGCTTGCAGGGATGCCAACCGCAATTCTTTCTTGCCCCAAAATCCCGAAGCTAGTAACGTCGCCTACGGGTGCGTGATTTACAACACCAATGGTATTGATAATATTGCGCTGTGTGCCCTCTGACGGGCTGTTCACCAAAGCCAAATTTCCAGCAGGACGAGCCGCCGCCATGGTGGTAGAGCCGCCGCCGTCAAGTGCAATGGCATGGTATGCCCCAAAATCACGGATATAATGTGCCGCTTCTGCCAATGTCGCACCTATGGAATGATTGCGTCCGTCTATTGTCATTAGGAAAAGAGTTTCTCCGTAACGGCAAATCCCTAAAATAGTGCGTGGGTTGCGCCCTGTAGCACGTGTTGCGGGAATATTAGGAATTTCACCATGGTGCAATATTCGGTTTTCGCCCGAAATTGCAGTGTGTACAGCAGCATAGTCGACGCTGGTATAAAATTCCATTTCTGCACGCTGTCCTATGTAAAACAAATGATAATTGCCGGCAAATGTGTTTTCGTTCATAATCACCACAAAGCCGTTTTGCGGGACGTAGACGCTTTCGTGAGTAATATTTGTGATAATATTATTTTCTACCACAAGTTTGTACGTGCGGGGAAAGCGCACATCAATTTCAGAGGTATTTGCAACATATCCATGCGTCAAAAACGACGGAAAATAAAGGCTTGTAACCATATTCATAGAGCTGACTTCAAAGGGACTTTCGCCATCTAGCAAAAGAGCAATTTGCACTCTAATATAATCTGTAAAAACTCCCCCTTCTCCCATTAAAAAACTGGCAGAAAGATTGCCCGTGTAATTTAACCCACGATGTACGGAAAAATGCCCGTCAACCACCTCAAGCCCAAGCGGGACAGAATGTCGCCCAGCCAACCCAAAAAAGTCACCATTAACCCCTGCAAAAGCTCCGTGTTGGTTCAAAAGTGTTGTTGCGGGCTGTTTTAGCCCAAATTGAACCTGAGAGTTAAACACGCCTATTTCCAAATAAGGGTCGTTTAGCGGGATGCGAAGTAGGTTGATGTCCACCAGTCCTGCCGATGTAATTCTTGTCGATTCAATTAAATATGTATTGTTTGACAACCTTGTCGTCTGCGTTTCTTCAAATAAAATTTGCGGTGCTGCTTGCGTTTGCAAAGACGGAAAAGAAGAAGCAAACACGGCACACAGCGCAGCAAAAACCATGCTGCGTTTTAGATTTTTTTTCATATCTTCTCCCCTCCTACGGCAAAATTACAATATTGTAATTACCTTTGACCAAAAACCATGTATCTGTAATAGCACGGATACCCCTGCCGTCAGTCCTTGGAATTATTAGCAGATGGTTGCGCTCTATAATATAATCCTGCGGTAAATCTGCCCCCGTGGTAATATTGGCAATGCCCTCGGCAGTGGGCACATGCGCCACAGCAACCCCAGCACGCAAAATAATCTCTGTTCCTTCATTTCCCAGTATCACATGCCCTGCAGGTACTAAAACCGGGTTAAAGGTAGAGTTTTGCGCCACCTCAGGGTTAAAGGTAGACAATGCCTGTTGTATTGCCAAATGTACGTAACTTTGCGTCACTATTGGGTCTTGTTGGCTTGCATTATTAGATGCACCAATTTGTGAAAAAGGTGATGCAAATGCGCCTACTGCCAAAGCAGTACACAATCCCGCAATATATAAAACTTTACGATTTTTTCCCATAATTTTTCCTCCGCAATTTTGTCATCTGTCTATTCTAGCACAAATGTTGCGAAAATACAATTTCAAGATTATTACAAATGATTGCTTTCATGTGTCAAAAGCCAAGTTTTACGCTCCATGCCGCCCGCATATCCCACTAATTTACCGCTTGCACCTATAACACGATGACAAGGAATAATAATTGCAATGGGATTTTTATTATTTGCGCCGCCAACGGCTCGGCTGGCTTTTGAATTGCCAACAGCCGCTGCAATTTGCCCATATGTAGCAGTTTCACCATATTCTATGCCGCACAATGCCGTCCACACAGCCTTTTGAAAATCTGTTCCGTGCGCATCAAGCGGCAAGTCAAAATTTTTTAAATTTCCCGCAAAATAAGCATCAAGCTGTAACAAACACTTTTCAATAATGCTGTTATTTGCAAATTCTTGCGTTTGCGGCTTGCCAAAATGCAACCCCGTGATATGCTTGCCGTTATAAGAAATAAGCAGTTCACCAACAGGTGAATTGTAAATATATTCCATGTTAATCCCTCCTGTCAGGTATTATATCACAAAACTTGCAAAATTGCCAAGTCTTTGATATGATAGTGGTATACGAACGCAAGGAGCGAATTTTATGAGGTTGCAAAAATATTTGGCAGAGGCAGGCGTTGCCAGCCGCCGTAAGGCAGAAGAAATTATAACTGCAGGGCGTGTTACTATAAACGGACAAGTCGCCGCAATCGGAAACAGCGTATCAGAAAATGACGTAATTTTAATGGATGGTGAGGCAGTTTCTTTGAAGCAAATGCCTATGTATGTCATACTAAACAAGCCCGCTGGGGTTGTTTCAACCGCAAAGGACCAATTTGGGCGGGCATCGGTGTTGGATTTGGTAAAAGGCGTTGATGCTAGGTTGTATCCCGTCGGACGTTTGGACTTTCACTCGATGGGTCTTGTTTTGCTGACAAATGACGGGGATTTGGCATATAAATTGACCCACCCAAAACATCACATCCCCAAAACATATGTTGCGAGAGTTGCACATCCTATAAAACCCGAGGATTTGGTTGATTTTCAAAAAGGAATTTATATTGACGGCTATAAAACCCGCCCTGCTCAAATTGAGCTGATTGACAAAACTGGACGACTTGCAAAAATTACACTGTTTGAGGGGCGCAACCGCCAAATACGTAAAATGTTTGCATCACAGCAAAATGAGGTTGTTTCTCTAAAAAGGGTTGCAATGGGCGATATTACTCTTGGGGATTTGGTGTCAGGCGCGTGGAGGCATTTAACCAAAGAAGAAGCAGCGTATTTGAGAGGTGAACTCCTGTGAAATTTCCAGCCGAATTTGTGCAAAATATGCAGGACTTTTTTGACGACCCAGCAGAGCTTGCGCAATTTTTGCTGGCTTTGGATGGTGAGCGTCAGTACGGCATGAGAGTGAATACATTAAAAGTCAGTTTAGAAAATTTCACACAATATTTTCACGACTTAACGCCTGTACCTTGGTGCGATACGGGGTTTTATTATGACGAGCAAGCGACATCTCCTCTTGGCAAAAATCCTTTATATAGTGCAGGTTTGTACTATATTCAAGAACCCAGCGCAATGTCTGCGGCAAGCCTGCTTGACGTACAGCACGGCGACAGGGTGCTGGATTTGTGCGCCTCGCCGGGGGGAAAGTCCACCCAAATTGCCGCAAAACTTGATGGAAGCGGACTTTTGGTAAGCAATGATGCAAATATTGGGCGTATGCCCCAACTTTTGAGAAATATCGAAATGGCAGGCATAACAAATGCCATTGTAATGTGCGAAACTCCAGAGCGGCTTGCGGCACGTTTTAGTGAATATTTTGACAAAATTTTGGTGGACGCACCGTGCAGCGGCGAGGGGATGTTCCGCAAAGACCCATCCGCACGTACCGCTTGGGATGCAGGCAAAAATACCCGCCTTGCCTCAATACAAAAGAATATTTTGCACGAAGCTGCAAAAATGTTGGTAGAGGGCGGTTTAATGGTGTATTCGACCTGCACGTTTTCACGCATAGAAAATGAAGATGTTATTGATGATTTTTTGACACAACATGTGGATTTTGAGCTGGTGAAAACAAAAAGAATTTGGCCGCATATTGACCGTGGTGAAGGTCATTTTGTGGCTGTTTTACGCAAAAAGGGCGAACCAACAGCAAATTGTAGGGGCGGTTATCAACCGCCCGCCCGCCAAAACGACGACTTTATTAAATTTGTGGAAAAACATAAAGTAAAACTACCTAATGGAATTATTTTACAGCATAAAGACAAGCTGTATATCCCTCCTGCAAATTGCCCCGATATTTCGGGTTTGCGAGTCATGCGTGTTGGGCTTTCTCTTGGCATTTTGAAGAAAAACCGTTTCGAGCCGTCCTTTGCACTTGCAATGGCATTGAAAAAATCTGATTTTGCACAAGCCATCGACCTGCCACTTACACATCCCAGTGTACAGCGATTTTTGCGCAATGAAACATTCGAGGTTGATGCCGCCGACGGCTACAATTTGTTTTGCGTGGAGGGGTATCCATTGGGCTTTGGAAAAATTTTAAACAAAAGACTCAAAAATCGCATAAATTAGGGGGTTAGCGAAGTGAGCGAAAGAATTTTACTGGACGGAAATAGGGAGGTTTATCGTGTAGGCGATACTATTGAGCGGGCGGCAAAGCCTTGGTCGCAGTCTGTATGGCGGTTTTTGCGCCATTTACAAGGTCATGGTTTGCCCGTAGAGCAAATAATTTCCGTGGATGAAAACCACGAAATTTCCCGCTTTGTGGATGCGGAGATGGTTCACCCAAATAAATGGGATGATGGCGCACTTTTTGAAGTAGGTCAGCTCGTTGCAAAGCTACATAGCTCGTCAAGGAGTTTCTCGCCTGCTAGTGGTGATATTTGGCAGAAGTGGTGTTTGCGGGAAATAGGCAATCCCATTGAACACATCATTTGCCACGGCGACATCGCCCCATGGAATATGCTTACAAAAAATGGAAAACCGCATTTGCTTATAGACTGGGAATATACCGGTCCTTGCGACCCAATAGTTGAGTTAGCACGGGTTTGCTGGCTTTTCCCTCAACTATTTGATGATGACCTGCAAAAAATACTCGCCCTGCCATCGCCTAAAAAACGAGCCGAGCAAGTCCGCATAATAGCAGAAGGCTACGGTTTGCGGGCGACAAAACGCAACCTTCTCATTAACCAAATTATTGAAGTTATTATCTGCGAAACAGCCCACGAAGCCATAACACCCGACAACCGCCCTACCCTAACCCCAAACTGCACGGGCAGTCTTTGGGGCTTTGCGTGGCGCACCCGAAGTCTGTATTGGGTTTGGCGGCACAAAGACATCTTGCAAAAAGCCCTTGACTAGGACTGGAGCTAATGATTGGATTGTTGACATGATAATCCTTACTTTATTGAAAAAATAACCTGCGTAAGCAATTCACTTTCAGGCGTTTCGTCGGGGTTGTTGAGATAATAGTCATATACAACCCCAGTGCAATTCAACGAGTTTTCTTTTGCATAATCCATTATTGCGGAATATGTTGCACCAAGACCGCTGTATGAACCCTTGTGCATTGCAGTTATTGCTTTGCCTTCGCAAGTTTGGCTCATAAAAATTTCGCCCGAATTGGGTACGGGTTCTGATATAGGAAAACCCCATTCAATATCAAATGTGGAGAAATCCTCCGTAGCGTTGAAATAGGCAAGATACGGCGCACCTGCCATATCCTTGCCTTGCTCGGCTAAATACGCCATGAGCTTTGCTGCCATCTCTCCAATGGCTTCGTGTACACTTTCCATGTTTAAGGAAGTTTCCTTCATAGCCACAGCGATTTGGGGCTTTAGGTTTGTAATTTCGATTTTCATTGTATGACCTCCAATAATATATTTTTGATATAATAATTCTTGTTGATGTCATTAAAGCGTTCGCACCTAAAATTTCATAGAAACAAAAGGCTTGCGCATACGCTTACGGGTTATTTCCACCAACCCAAGATTGGTCATACCCACCAAAAGGGCGGGGATACGGTCTTTGTGCAACTCTTGCTCAAGATATTCCAACAATTTGTGCATTTCCGCCCTAGACTGTAAACGCAAAAAGTCAACAATAACTATGCCAGACAGGTTGCGCAAGCGCAGCTGGTGGGCAATTTCTTTTGCGGCCTCCATATTTAAGGCAAGTTT
>WRBU01000047.1 GCA_009784355.1 Defluviitaleaceae bacterium | reverse complement strand
CTAGACCGAGTGATGGCAGACCGAAAAATATCCCTAAACGAACTTGCCGCAAAGGTTGGCATTTCAAATGCAAATCTCTCTAATATCAAAACAGGTAAAATCAGTGCGATTCGTTTTTCTACCCTTGATGCAATTTGTGATATTTTGGATTGTCAGCCAGGGGATATTTTGGAGTATAAGCGAGAAGAAACGACCCCCGAATGATGAGGGTCGTTTTTATTATGAGCGTAATTGGGCTTCTAAATTTTGCTCCAAAGCTGTGAGGATTTTTGTTATTGCTTTTGTTGCGTCCTCGTCGGTTAGGGTGCGGTCTGGAGCTCCAAAGGTTAGGGCGTATGCCATGGATTTTGTGCCTTCGGGTAAGTTTTTGCCTTCATAAATGTCAAAAAGTTGCACATTTTTAAGGAGTTTTGAGCCGTTTTTCTTGATTTCTGCCTCGATTTGCCCGTGGTTTACGGTGGTTTTTACTACAACGGCGATATCTCGGTTTATATATGGATAGCGGGGCAACGACTTGTATTTTTTTTCTAAATTTGCAAAGTTACGCAAGGCATCGAAGTTTATCACGGAGATATAGCTTGATGCTCCGATTTCATAATTTTCTAAAACCTGAGGGTGGACTTGACCGCAAAAGCCGATTCCTTCGCCGTTTAGAGAAAACATTGCAGTTCGTCCTGGATGCATAAATGCAAGTGCTGATGTTGGCGCAAAGGTAAGTTGCTCTTGTTCTATTCCAAAAACGTACAACAGGTTTTCTACAACCCCTTTAATATGGCAGTATTCCATATTTCCAAAACCGCCTGCCACAAGGAAATTTTCCTCTTTTGGCAATTCTGCGGGGTTCTCGTTTGGCAGGTATCGCTTTACCAGCTCAAAAAGGCGGGCTTCGGGGTTTCTGCGGTTGTAATTTGTAGAAAGTGCTGTTAAAACAGCGTTTAAAGAGCTTGTACGCATTATGCTTGTATCTTCGCCAAGTGGGTTTGATATACGCACAACCTTGCGGAGGTAAGATGTTTCAGGAATTAACAGCTTGTCAAAAACCTTTGGCGACTCAAAGGCATAGGTCAACATTTCGCTGTAACCAAGTGCTACCATTGTGTTTTTGAGGGTATCTACCATTTTTTGTTCGGCATTTTTGCCGCCGGCGTTTGAGGAAGAGGCGATAACGGCGGGGATGTTGTCGTAGCCGTAAAGGCGGGCGACCTCCTCTGCCAAATCTTGCCAAATGGTGATGTCGCTTCTGAAGGTTGGGATTGTTGCAGCTGTGCCGTCTACACTAATACCAAGGCGTGATAAAATAGCGGTTATGCCCGCTAGGTCTATATTTATGCCGATTAAGGCGGCAATTTTTGCAGGGTCGAAGTTTAATTTGTGTTCAACTCGTGGAGTGGGATAAACGTCAACCATGCCGTCTATTACATCCCCGCAACCAAATTGCTCTACCAATTCAAGGGCGTGGTTTATGCAAGCCAGTGCAAGCTCTGGGTCGAGTCCTTTTTCATACTTACCGCTGGAATCTGTACGTAAGCCCAGCTTTTTGGAGCTTTGGCGAATGTTTGGGCCGTAAAAATTTGCAGATTCAAATAAAATAGTTGTTGTGTCGTCCAAGATTTTTGAAAATTCGCCGCCTTTAATTCCTGCAATTCCAACGGCTTTTGTGCTATCAGCAATAACAAGGGTTTCGGCATCAAGGCCTCGCTCTTCGCCGTCAAGGGTTACAATTTTTTCATCTTGGACGGCATTGCGCACAATAATTTTGCCGCCGTCTATTGCCCTAATGTCAAAGGCGTGCATTGGTTGACCGTATTTTAGCATTACGTAGTTTGTTATGTCAACAATATTGTTTACGGGGCGCAAACCGCAGGCAATGAGCCTTGTGCGCAGCCATTGGGGGGAGGGTGCGATTTTTACATTTTTTACTACTGCGGCAATGTATCGTTTGCAAAGGTTGGGGTTGGATATTTCTACGTTTATATACTCTTTTATGTCATTGATGGCGGAAAGCGGGCGGCTGGTAGCCGCCCCTACGAGGGGTACGTTAAGTGTTGCAGCGGCTTCACGGGCAAGACCTATTATTGAATAGCAGTCTGGGCGGTTGCTTGTAATTTCAAATTCTAACACATCTTGTAAAATACCGAGTGCTGCACGGGCATCACTGCCAAGCTCTTGGGGACTATCAAAAATATAAATACCGTCTTCGGGAGCTTCGGGAAAGTCTGCCTTTGTGTAGCCGAGTTCTTCCACAGAGCAAAGCATTCCATTAGACTCTACTCCACGTATTTTACCTTTTTTAATTTTTAGTCCATTGGCCAAATTTGCGCCATGAAGTGCTGCGGGGATGTAGTCCCCCGCAGTCAAATTTGTTGCACCTGTTACAATTTGCACAAGGTCGTCTGAACCAATATTTATTTTGGTAATGACCAGCTTATTTGCATCGGGATGCGGCAAAATTTCTTCAATGCGTCCGCAAACTACATTTGTAATTTCCGCTCCAAGATGGTGGATTTTTTCAACTTTGCTGCCGCTCATCGTCATTTTTTCGGCAAAATCGTGCAAATTGCCGATGGCTTCTTGGTCTATATAATCGTGCAGCCACGATATGGGTAATTTCATATTGCACCTCTTTCGACTTCATTTAGGATTTTATCTGCAAATTCTTGTATCCCAAAAATCACTTCATTTGTTTGAAATGTCATTAAATCACCGACTGCGCCATCTCGCACGGCAAACATTCCCGAATAACTTACACCAGAATGTTTGCAGAGACGCCTAACTACCTCATCCAGCAAGTCGGCACCATATTCGGGCTCATATCCGCAAGTAGCGATTAGAGCAATGGTCTTTGGTGTAAAAAGGCTTCCCTTTGGGGCAGAGCCGTAAAATTTGTTAAGCCCAAACATTCTGTCCATAACTGTCTTTGTGGGCGGTGTTGCCTGCCATGAATATATTGGTGTAGCATAGACCAAAGCATCTGCCTGTAAAACACTTTCTATAATAAACTGCATGTCGTCTTGTTGCCCGCATCCGTATTCGTGGGCGATATTTTGACATTGCATACATCCTAGGCATGGTGAAATATTTTTGTTGTGTAGCTCAATGTAATCCACATGGACACACTTTTGTTTCAAGTGTTTAATAAAAGGCTTGCAAAGCTCGGCTGTGCCGCCGTTAAGTCTTGGACTTCCCATTAAAATACAAACCCGCAAACGAAAACCCCCTAAAATTGGCGCAAAAACCTCATATCATTGTCAAACAGAAGACGCATGTCATCAATATTATAACGCTGCATTGCTATGCGTTCTAAACCCATGCCAAAGGCAAAGCCGCTGTATACATTAGGGTCTATTCCGCAACGCTCCAAAACCTTTGGATGAACCATCCCGCATCCCAAAAGCTCTATCCAGCCCTCTGCCTTGCAAAGGCGGCATGTGGGCATTTTTTCGGGATGTCCACCACAGCCAAAGCAGGAAACATCCATTTCGGCAGATGGCTCTGTAAAAGGAAAGTGGTGCGGACGAAAACGTGTACGCACGTCATCTCCAAAAACCTTTTGGGCAAACTGGGTCAAAGCACCCTTTAAATGTCCCATGTGTATTCCTTTATCCACTACCAAGCCTTCTATTTGATGAAAAACGGGGGAATGTGTGGCATCCACCTCATCCGAGCGAAAAACCTTGCCGGGGGCGACGATAGCAATAGGGGGTTCACTCGTTTCCATTTTGCGTATTTGCACGGGGCTTGTTTGTGTGCGCAAAACATGCCCGCCTTCTACGTAAAATGTATCTTGCTCGTCCCTAGCTGGATGGCTTGCAGGAATATTTAATGCTTCAAAATTGTGATAATCCGTTTCTATATCGGGTCCTTGGGCAATTTCATAGCCCATGCCAATAAAAATTTGGCAAATTTCTTCAGTAACAATAGTCATCGGATGTAAATTACCAATTTTTGGAGCAATGCCGGGAAGTGTTACATCGATAGTTTCTGTTGCCAAAGCCTCTAACATCGCTTTTTGAGAAAGCTCCGATTTTTTAGCTAAAACAGCAGCTTCCAAAGTATCTTTCACATCATTCACCATCTGACCCATTATGGGACGCTCTTCGGCAGAAAGCGAGCCCATGCCGCGTGAAATTTGCGACAAAGAACCTTTTTTCCCCAAAAACTCAACCCGAACATCATCAAGCGTACGCAAGTCGTTAGCGGCAGTAACGCCTGCCAATCCCGCTTCCTTTATTTTCAACAAGTCGTCTTTCATAATAAAACCTGCTTTCATTTGTAATAATATTTCATTTTACCAAAATTTAAATGTTTCGTCAAATTTTTTTACCAAGCAAAAAAAGCGGCTATTATAACCGCTTCTCAAAATACTTTATGGATCCTCGGGGACTCGAACCCAGGACCGTCCGGTTATGAGCCGGATGCTCTAACCAACTGAGCTAAGGATCCGAAATTGTGTAAAGAAAGGCGGGCGGGCAATGCCCGCCCCTACGAACTGAGCTGGAAGGATTCGAACCTTCGCATGACGGAGTCAAAGTCCGTTGCCTTACCGCTTGGCGACAGCCCAACGTGTTTCCAAAGAAACAACGAAAATCATTGTAGCATGTGGAATTTTATTTGTCAAGCACTTTTTTAAAAAATAATTCAAAATTTTAATTTTATTGTGCTTTTTTAATAATGCGGCAGTAACGCTTTTGCAAATGAACACATAAAATGCTTAAAACTAATATGAAATGGGTGCGAGAATGGAAGATAATTTGCTGCTAAAAAGCGGCATTGGAAGAAAAAATTCTCAAAATTGCTGCAAAGATTTTGATAATTCCCAATTTCCCTTTGGTGCTTTTAACCCTCCGCAAAAAGATGAGTTTCTCAAAAGAATATGTGACAAAAAATGTAGAAAATGCCCATTTTTTGGCTGGCCGATGCCGGGGCCGCAAGGCCCACAAGGCATTCAAGGACCTCAGGGTCCACAAGGCGACCTTGGAATTGATTTAAAACTTTTAGAAGAAGCAAGCTATACTGCTTTGTCGGAAGACGAAAAACATAAGCCGAACGTTCTTTGGGTGGTTTATCCAGATAATTTCTTTGCGCAAGCCGCAAATAATTAAAAGGAGTGATTTTAATGGCAAGTGCAGTGAGCTATGAATATTTAAAGGCGATTCAAGGTGTGCCGGGGGGCATACCAACACTTGACCCTAACGGCAATATTCCAGAAAGTCAGCTTCCGCCAACAGCAATTTCACCGTATAAGGGGCATTATGTTGATGAGGCAGAGCTTGTAGATGAAAATCCCACGGGAATTTTGGCAGACTATGCTTTTGTTGACGACACGGCTAGTTTTTGGTACTGGAATTCTGCCTTAGCCATACCCGCATGGGTTAATCAAGAGATTACCGAGGATGACTATAACGTCCTCTCTGAGCTTGAAAAAAGCGTTGTACCTTACCTTATTGTCCCGAACCCTATAACACCATAAGACACAAATGATGTCTTGTAAAAAATGCCTAATACCAATTTGGTATAAATGAAAGATGGTGACTAGATGGCGAATAGCGCAGTAAGCTATGAATATTTTATGAATAAAATTACAAATTTTGTGAGCAGCGTAAACGGCGTGCCACCTTCTTTAGGCGATGTGTCGCTTACGGCTTTTGATATACCCTATGCATACTTTACAATAGATGTAACCTCAACTCCTGCACCGCCTGCCTTACCCAGAGCCCGCTCGTGGCGCGTGGATTTTACAGGTAATCTGCAAGGTTCTTATGACTACCGACGTTACTTTTATGCAACGTCAGGAGATGCGCAGGCGGATGAAGAAACCAGAGCTGTTGCTGCGTGGGTAATTGAAGGGCAGAGGGTATTTTTTGAATATATTGAAAACAACACCGTCGTAAAAGTGAGCAATCTTACGGATAGCAACGGCAATGTTTTGATAGAGAGTTACCGTCCAATATTAATTCAAGGTCAAAAATGGTTTTTTGGACCAAACCGCGGCACAAATGCCTTTCCAGATGCCGACAATATTCATTCCATAATCGACCTTGATGTGGATGCAATTAATACCATAATTGGTTCTACTTTCGAACTTTCCACAAATGCAAAGCAGATAGTGAACGCTATAAATGAGCTTTACGCCATTTTTCATATGCAGCCAAAGGTGCTGGTCACAGATTTGGAAGTTCCTGACAGCATACATGGTAACCTAGGCGACATCATTATAACACCATATGGGGTTTATGTAATGAAATTTAAGGTGTCTACGGGCTTTTTGGCAACCACATCCGACCCACGCTTTGCGGGTATTTGGACAGATATGGGAATAAATGAAATGCACACCATTTCTGGCTCGTCGTCGCATTTTGTTGATATAAGCGGTAATTTCCGTAATACAAATTGGTTTTTACACGAGTCTGGGAATTACGTTATTGTGTGGTCGAATTACAATGCTAACCCAAACACGCCCCGTGCCGGCGCATGGTTTATAAACTTTGCCGCTACCCCAAGACTGGATAGCGGCGCAATAGCTACGTACACAACGCCTGTTTCTCCGCAGCTTTCCACATCTTTGCCGCCAAGCGGGAACTGGGGTTTTGGGAATATTCAATGGACTAATTATACAGGGAGCGAGCCCTCTGAAATGGGCTGGGTATTGCAACTTAAGCTGCACACTACTCCAAATACAGAAATTTTTATCGACAACACACAAATGCTAACCGTGCCAACTCCGCCAGCTACGGGTAATTACCGTCTGGCTTCACAAAACGGCAACCTAGTGTGGGTAGTATAAGACATATAGAAAGAGCGGTCATTGCGGTAAAACCATTGGCCGCTCTTTTTAAACTGCTTTCAAAATAATTATTCCCAAAGGTGGTAGGGAGAGTTTTATAGAGCAGGGTAGGTGATTAGACGTGATTTTTTCTGGGACAAGCGGGTTTGGATTGGTAATGCCGCCGCCGCCGTATTTTTTGTCATCACTGTTTAATATTTCTTTGTAGGTTGCAAGATGGTGTAGACCAAGGCGGTGTTCCTCTATGGGGTTTGGGGTAAAGTTTATTGCGACTATTAGGGCTTCGGCGGGGTCTTTTGTAAAGCGGGCGAAAGAGATGACGGAGCGGGAGGTGTCATCTGCATCTATCCATTTAAAGCCGTTTTGCTCAAAATCACGCTGCCAAAAAGCTGGTTCGTTGCGGTAAATGTGGTTCAAATCCCGCACGAATTCTTGAATTTGGTGGTGGTGACCGTATTCTAGCAAAAACCAATCCAGCGGGCGTTTTTCATCCCATTCTATAAATTGACCAAATTCGCCGCCCATGAAGATGAGCTTTTTTCCGGGATGGGAGTACATGAAGCCGAGGGCGGCACGAAGGTTGGCGCATTTTTGCCACAAATCACCCGGCATTTTGTTAAGCAACGATTTTTTGCCATGGACTACCTCGTCATGTGAAAGGACGAGAAT
>WRBU01000046.1 GCA_009784355.1 Defluviitaleaceae bacterium | reverse complement strand
GGGGGTTTGACTCTGTTTGGTTTTCCGCAAAATATTGGGGATATTTCATTTTGCCAATATCGTGATAATACGCCCCAATCCTTGCCAAAACGTGGTTTGCTCCTATGTCATAACATGCCGCTTCTGCCAAATTTGCCACAACAAGCGAATGATGATATGTGCCGGGAGTTTCTATCAAAAGCCTGCGAAGCAGTGCATTGTTGGGGTCTGTTAGCTCTAGCAATGTGTTTTGTGTAACTACCTTAAAAAGAGATTCCCATAAGGGCAAAGAGCCGTAGGTGATTGTTATTGTCATTACCCCGCCAACCATTGCTAAAACAGCCGACATTAGCATTTGGTTTGAAAGTCCCGCACCAAATATCAAATAATTTGCAAAAACCGTAAGGGCATTGACCAAAACAAAAGCCGCCGCCGCCGACCACATGTTTGCCCGCACAATAATACGCTTTGCTATCATTGCTGCCAAAATACCGTTTATGACGGCATATGTGATAAACATTGTGTTCATGGGATCCATAATAACAGCTATAATAGACACAGCAACAGAAAGCACCGCCGAAAGCCGCATGTCTATTAAAATGGAGCAAAGCATTGCAAAAAGCATGATGGGGGTAAAGTAAAAAGGCAAAGGCACCATAATGCGCATAAGCACGAGAACCATCATATATAGGGTAAATAGTAATGTAAACTGCTTTTTGTCAAATGCCATTTCTTTCATAAATAGGTGAATGTAGAAGATGGCGATAGCAAAAATAATAGTAACCGCCAAAAAACTGCCCGCAACTCCTGAAAAAACAAGGGCAAAATTCCCGCCTATAAACCCTAGCTCTACCAAGGACATATAGGCCTCTTCGTCAATAACATCACCCGCACGTACAATGCTTTGACCAATTTGAATCATTATTGGAGTCACAGCATCTCGTGCTTCTTGCCGCCCACGTTCGGTTTCCGCTTCATTTGGTACCATGTTTACAACAACAAAACTACGAGCTACAATGCCTCCAATGGCGGAATACACTTCGTCAAATTGTTGAAGCAAATGCTCTTCCAGCTCAAAAAAGAATCCTGTAAAGCCTGCTTGGGCTGGTATTTGCGCATCCAGCATATTTTGTATTTCTTGGGTAAGTGCAGACCTAAAATGTGCGAAAGTCGCTGAACTGTCCGTTATAATGCGGTTAAGCTGATGAGGAGTCAAGTCTACATTGATTTCATGCAGTATATCCCCCTCGGAAAATGGCGCGGCTTCGTCTTGTGCAAACGGGGACAATATGGGCAAATTTTGCGCCCTCAACGCACCAATTTGCGTAAAGAAAATCTCCACATTGCTCAAAATTTCGTTTGTAATGTCGTGGTCCATTTGGAACACTGTTGACACAGCAGCCGCAGCCGCATCACGCTCAATATTTGTCAAATAGATATTTTCCGCCTGCCGCCCGGCATTGAAGTCCAGAGGCGAAACCATACCTACTGTAAGGTCGTGAGTTTGCGGTATAATATACTCAAAGCCCACCACAAGAAGGCTGGCGACATAAGCGATAATCGTCAGCACGGTTATATGCAATGGAATTTTGCGTGTTTTGTCTTTTTGTTTTTTGCTCATAAGCTCTGTATCTCCTTGCAATACCCCTACAATGGTCGGGAGGGGTGTTTGCCCTTGCGTAAAATTGCACGTTTTTTCTTATGCTCCGTTTTTGCTTCGGCTTTGTCGTATGCGGCTATAATGCGTTGCACAAGCGGGTGACGCACCACGTCTTTATTTGTGAGCATGGATATACCTATGCCTTCCACGCCCTTTAAAATGGGCAACGCATCTTTTAAGCCGCTGTTTTGCGTGGTGGGAAGGTCAATTTGGGTTATGTCACCCGTGACAATAGCTTTTGAGCCAAAACCAATACGGGTTAGAAACATTTTCATTTGGGCGGGGGTTGTGTTTTGCGCCTCATCAAGCACTATGAAAGAGTTTTCGAGGGTTCTGCCTCGCATGTATGCCAGCGGTGCCACCTCTATCAGCCCTTTTTCCATATTGCGTGCCATAGCCTCTGGGCCCATAATTTCAAACAAAGCGTCGTATAACGGACGCAAATACGGGTCGACTTTTTGCTGCAAATCCCCCGGCAAAAAGCCCAGCTTCTCGCCTGCTTCAATAGCGGGACGAGTTAAAATAATACGGTTTACATCGCCTTTTTTAAAAGCAGCGATGGCAGAAGCCATTGCGAGGTATGTTTTACCTGTTCCAGCAGGGCCTACGCCAAATATAACCGTGTTTTTTTCGATTAATTCCACGTATTTTTCTTGCCCTAATGTTTTAGGCTTAATAGCCTTGCCGCCGCATGTAATGCAGACGGTATTTGAATTTGTATTTTTTGCAACCTGCGTAATTGTGCCGTCATCTACAGAGTCAAGAAGATATTTTACTGACATGGGGTCAATTTCTTTTCCTTCTGTCGCCATTTGTGCCATTTTTTGAAGCACTTGCTGTGCCTTGTCCGCATTTTTTCCAGACACCAAAATTTGCCCCGTGCGGCTTACAATACTTACGTCAAGGGTATTTTCAATCATTTTAATATTTTCGTCTAATTGCCCAAAAATGACGGGCAAGGTTTTATCATTCGTCATAAGTCCCCATTTCTATTGGCTTTGCAAGGTCTATGCGTTCAATGACAATTAAGAACACCTCTGCCATCAAAGCCCTTTCGTTTTCTGTAAAAATTATTTGCTTATCGATAATGTCGGCGTTAATGCCTAATTCTTCATCAATGCGGCGGTTAGCAAGCTCTATTGCCAAATCCTTTGCTGCATCCGTGCTTCTAGTACGCAAATGCCGCACCAATTCGTAGTGGGTTGTGGTGGTGCGGACAAAGGGCAGGGGAAGGTTGGCACCAAGCCCTAATTGCCAGCGGTTTTCAGTCGTTACAGAGTACAAAAATTCGTCTTGGCTAACACCAAAAATACGCGGCAAATTAAAACTGCCGTTGCCTACATGTATAGTATAACCTCTTGACACCCTATTTGTAAAGGTTTTTTCAAAATATGTAAGAGGAATTTCAAAATGCATTGCATAATACACCCTGCCCCAAACCTCAGAAACCGCATGAGTGTGGGCATGGGACAAATTTCCTTCCTCCGCCGAGCCAAGGACAAGCTCCCCCGCAACAATTACTTCACCAGCGGCAACAACATCCCCGGGGCGTAAAAGTGGCTGGCCGGCAGTTGTAGCCATGTATACAATTACGGCATCTTTTGCCGCAACAATGTCTGCAGGCAACGATGTATCCAAAGTTTCTGCTACCAAAATACTTTCTGCAATGCTAATTGTGGCACGTGTGCCTGTAATATTGAGCGAAACATGGGCGATGTCCAAAAATTCTAAAATCAACGCACTTTCAATATCACGATAAGCAATATTACGGCGAAAACTACCAAAAGTCAGCCCATTTTGCTCTAAAAATGTGATAATTTCGCCGTCATCCAGCCTATCTGTTCCAATAATATCAATACGCCACACAAAAGAGGTTAAAAGCAACATAGAGGCGGCGAAGGCAAGTCCGCCCAAAAAAAGAAACAACCTCTTTTTTAACCGAGCAAGTATATAGGGCAGCCCAAAAACAGCAGCTGCCTCAACCTTTGTGCCTGTTTTTTGTGAAATTTCTTTTGAATGGGCAAAGTCTTTTTTTGTAATATATGCAACAAATTTCGCACCATTTCGTTGCATATTCCAAAAAACCACGCCCTTTGCGGTGGCTTGGCTAATAAAACGCTCTACGGAAAACCCCGCAATCTCTATTCTAACATATCCTGTAAAAAAATACCATATTTTTATGAACAACGAATCACCCCCATCATGCCTCCCATATAATTTTTTCAACTCTGCCTTTTATAGACACACTTTCTGCGGTGATTTCTTTTAAAATCATATTGCTGCCAAAAATCTTTATTTTGCCGACGGCTGTCGCCAACCTAATATGCCCTGCACCGTATTCAAGCAAGCCCTTGTGGTTAGAAACAAAAACTTCCTCATTTCCCATCATGGTGGTAACGGGCAACCCAAGAGCAACATCCTTGGGTAGCTCTAATGCTGTTACAAGCCGTCTTTTTAATCTTTGTGTAGCACGAACACCCATAGCACATTCCTCCATCACACAATTTTATGCAGTAGCGCAAAAATTTATTGCAATTAAGGTCAAGATGGTGTAAAATAGCTTTGGTGATATTGAGTCGCCAACTAAATATTGGGGGCTCAATTTTATGAAGCTGGCTGTTATACATGGACCAAACCTTAATTTTACAGGCATTAGACAAACCGACATCTATGGAAGCACATCTTTTGAAGAAATATGTCAGTATATAGAAAGCTCGGTTGGCAAAGCAGCAAATATTGTGCAGTTTCAAAGCAATAGCGAAGGTGATATTATAGACTTTATCCAAAAATGTCATCACGATGGCTTTGATGGCATTGTGATAAATGCCGGGGCTTATACCCACTATAGCTATGCCATTGCGGATGCCGTGGCTGGGTGTAAAATGCCTGTTGTTGAGGCGCATATGTCAAATATATATGCCCGTGAAAATTTCCGCCATAAATCCGTTATTGCACCCTATTGCATCGGGCAAATTTCGGGCTTTGGTGCGGAAAGTTACATTATGTCTATTAATTTTTTAATACAAAGTAGGAGGAAATAGAAGATGATTTCAGCAGGTGAATTTAGAAATGGCGTTACTATTGAATTTGAAGGCGATATTTATTCTATCGTAGAATTTCAGCATGTTAAGCCTGGCAAAGGTGCGGCATTTGTACGCACAAAACTTAAAAATATTGTAACGGGGGCTGTTACCGAAAAGACTTTCCGCCCACAAGAAAAAATGCCCCGTGCCCATATAGAAAGGCAAGACATGCAGTATCTTTACAATGACGGCAATATTTACTATTTTATGAATTCAGAAACTTTTGAGCAAATTGGTGTTGATGCCAAAGACGTGGGCGACTCGCTAAAATTTGTGCGTGAAAATGACCATGTTAAGGTGCTTTCCCATAACGGCAGTATTTTTGGCATAGAGCCGGAAATTATTGTACAGCTCGCCGTGTCGGAAACAGAACCTGGCTTTGCAGGCAATTCATCCGGCAATACATTGAAGCCGGCAACGCTTGAAACTGGCGTGCAAATAAATGTGCCGCTTTTCATTAACATTGGAGATGTGTTAGAAATTGATACCCGTACAGGCGAATACAGAGGTCGTGCATAAACAAATATAAAAAAAGACGGAAAATTTTCACCCGTCTTTTTTTATTTATTGGGTTATACCCAAATACGCCTCGTAGTAAGCGTTTTTTCTTCCCGTTTTTATACAATACCTTATTTTACTAATCACATCTTTGTTTTTTAATGCTTCCGCCACAATGGGGCAATATCTTGTCCCTGCTTGACCTTGTATTTCATCAATAACTTGCTCTAATTCCAATACATTTGCGTGACTACGTCCTATTGCATCTGTTGCTGCGTCAATGGAATCCGCAATAGAAACCATGTCGATTATAAACTTATTAGGACTTTTTGTGTTATCAAAATCGGCGGGGTAACCGCCCTTGCCGTCGTACCATTTGTGATGACCCTGTATAATGTCTAAAATACAATGAAAAAGTGCGTCATTTTCTGTTGGTGCTGGAAGTTTTTGGATGCTGGTGTGCTCTTTTATAATATCAAGCTCATATTCAAATAAAGAACGAGAGCACAGCGACACCATTTCATAAAAATATATTTTACCTATGTCATGACACAATGCGGCACGGGATGCCATTTGTAAAATTTCGTCTTTATTTTCCAAAACATCTTTAACGGTTTTCGTGCCTAATATTCCAACAAAAAGCTCGGGCTTTAAGCGAATAAAATGACATGATAAAACTTCAACAATACTTTTAACTTGCAGTGAATGTGCGTATGTGGTGAGGTTTCCGTAAGCTGTGAAGCGCAACAAAAGGTCGATGTATTCTTGGGTTGACACGTGGCTTTGCATTGGTAATTTTGAGCCTATTGCATACATGTATTGTGCTAAATAATTGTTAAGACTAGCTTTATTGGCTCCGCTCGGAGCATTCTTGATATACGATGTTATATATTGCGAAAGCTCTTCAATTTCTCTTTGGATGTCCTTTTGGTTTTTATGCTTATTATCTAACAAAAAGCCTATTATTGTCAAGGGGATGTATATCGACGCATATTGTCCGTTATCAGAATAATCGTTAATATCAGCTTTTTGCATCAAGTCGCGCAGTGCATTGGTAGATTCTTCTAAACTTTTTTGTCCTATATAGTATTTTGTTGCAATGGATGTGTATTCTGTGCGCATTTCAGGCCAATATTTATTTATGTCAATGGGCGCATTTTCTTGAACTAAAAGCTCAAAGCTCTCGTAAACTCGGGATGCAAGAACGTGGTCAATTTGGTCTGGGTGTTGCTTGCGCAAAACATCAAGCCAGCCAGTTACATTCTGATGGGCATTATTAATAAACATATCCCAAGGAAAATCAGGGTCGACGGCTCTTATATCCTCTCTCATCCAAAATATTAGTGCATCATCTACATGCTTTAAAAAGCAAGACAAAACTTCTGAAAGGTCTTCCGGCGGCATTCCTCCGTGGCGCATCCTGCTTGAAACTACGTATATATTACCTAAACAACGATTAATAAACATACGCACTTCTTTGTTTTCTATGGTTTTATAGTTATCGATATTTGCGGCGGCTTCTAAAAAAATTCCGAGCGATTTTTTAACAAAGACTAATTGTTTTTTGCGCATCCTTACATAGCTGCTATTTAATGAAAATAGGATAAGACCAGCGTAATATTGGCTACGCACGGTGCGAAGCAGGTCGTTTTTTAATTTTGAGTACTCAATTAAAGTTTTATGTATTTCAAGAGAAAGTCCTATATCTAATTGACTGTTAACCGTGAAAAGTTTTACAGCTAATGCGTAAAGGTCATCAGCTTGGTCTGTGGTCATATTTTCGGGGTTCTTTAAAAGGGGCATTAAGTTTGTGTTGATTATTTCCGTGCTTTCTTTCATTGTTTCGGAATTATTAGCAGCGCGCATCATTAAATAATGCATAAGCTCTTCTTTGCTTAAACCAGCGGGCGGTATTTCATTTTCTTGATGCTTAAATTCCTCCATGTTAGCTATTAGTATATCCTTAAAACCTAATGGCATATAGAGACCCGCCTCCTTCAAAATAAAAACACCCTATGCAAAGTTTATCCGTGCAGGGTGTTTTTTGAAATTACGTGCGCATGAGGATTTGAACCCCAGACCTTCTGATCCGTAGTCAGACGCTCTGTCCAGCTGAGCTATGCGCACATCACGGATACAACTTAACCATGATACCACATCACATAAAAAAAAGCAAGCATTTTTTTCAAAAAATACTCACTTTTTTGTGAAAGCAAAAACCCCGCCAAAGCAGGGT
>WRBU01000045.1 GCA_009784355.1 Defluviitaleaceae bacterium | reverse complement strand
TAATGGCAACGCTGGCTGTGCAAGCTGAAAATGAAGGATTTTTAACCACCATTGTAACAGGCGACAGGGATTTGCTGCAATGTGCCACAGACCGCATCAAAATACGCATCCCAAAGACCAAAGCAGGTCAAACCACCACTGAAGACTATTTTGCATCAGATTTTATAGAAAAAATGGGCATAACCCCCACGGAGTATATTGATGTAAAAGCATTGATGGGGGATGCCAGCGACAATATTCCAGGAGTGGCGGGAATCGGCGAAAAAACTGCGCTAAAAATTATTATAGAATTTAAAAATATCGAAGCCGCAATTATGGAAGCGGGCAACATCCGTCCGCCGTCAGCTGGACAAAAGCTGGCTCTTCATGCAGATACAGCACGCCTGTCCAAAGAGCTTGTAACAATAGCCAAAGACGCTCCCGTAAATGTGTCCGTTGATGCTCTTATTGCAAAAGACATGTTTACGCCCGAGTTTTTTGAAGAATTAAAGCGTTTAGAGCTAAAATCCATATTAAAAAAATTCGCAGATAAAACTGACGGAGCTGACAAGGCAAAAGCTCCAACGGCAAATTGCCGTCCCTACGATGATTTGGATAAAAATTCACCATGCGCCTACTTTTTGGTATCAACTGAAAGTGCGATTTTGGCACAAAACGGTGATATTTTCGAGATTTTTGACGGGGATGTAAAAGATTTCTTTGAGGGCAGCATCCCAAAAGTTGGCTTTGATGTTAAAAAAGACATGCGAAATTTGCGAGGTCAAAACATAGAGTTTAACAATCTGCATTTTGACGCACTTATCGGCGGTTATTTGCTTGGGCATTTAAAAGACGGCGACAGCGTCAATGAACTTTCGTTGCAATATTTGGGCGAAACTCTTTATGTAGCAGAAAAATCTGAAACACAGTTGTCTTTGCTTGATGATGCCTCAAGTGATGACGGCGTAGATTTATCCCAATATTACGGGCATGTTTTGGCAATTTGGCTGGCATATTCTATTATTGAAGAGCAACTAAACACGCAAGAAATGCAAAAATTATTTTATGAAATAGAAATGCCGCTTCTATCGGTTTTGGCGGATATGGAGCATTACGGCGTGGCAATGGACAGCGGCTTTATTCGTGAATACGGTGAGAGGCTGGATGTTGACATAAACCGCTTAACAAGCGAAATTTACGCCCTCGCTGGCAAAGAATTTAACATAAATTCGCCGAAACAGCTTGCAACCATTCTTTTTGAAGACATGGGTTTGCGTGGCGGAAAACGCACAAAAACAGGCTTCTCCACCAATGTGGAAGTTTTGCAAAAACTAGCCATGGAGCACTCTATTGCCGCAAAAATTTTAGAATACCGCAGTTTTACCAAACTGCGCTCTACTTATGTGGACGGTCTTTTGGCGGCAATAAGCCCGCAAACAGACAGGATACACACCACTTTTAACCAAGCATTGACTTCCACGGGAAGGCTGTCTTCTGCTGACCCTAATTTGCAGAACATCCCCGTACGCACCACGCTTGGGCGGGAACTTCGCCGTGCTTTTGTAGCGTCAGACGGTTTTGTTTTTGTGGATGCGGATTACAATCAAATAGAGTTACGGATTTTAGCGGAACTATCGGGGGATGAAACATTTTTGGCGGCATTTTCTGAAAACAAAGACATCCATCGCATAACTGCTGCACGTGTGTTTCATGTTGACTTTGACGAGGTTACCGACCAAATGCGTAGCTACGCAAAGGCTGTGAATTTTGGTATAGTGTACGGAATTTCGGCGTTTTCGCTGGCAGAGGATATTAAAGTAAGCGTGAAAGAAGCCGAAGGATTTATTCAAAATTATTTTGCCCGTTACCCCGCCGTCAAGGCATTTATGGGGCGTGCCGTGGCGCAGGCAAAACATATGGGTTATGCCGAAACCCTTTGGGGTCGCCGCAGAGAGCTGCCCGAGCTTAAACATGCCAATTTTCAAACGCGCTCTTTTGGCGAACGTGCCGCAATGAATATGCCCGTGCAAGGCTCTGCGGCAGATATAATAAAAATTGCAATGGTAAAAGTTCACGCACGTTTGCGTGATGAGGGTCTAAAATCCCGCCTAATTTTACAGGTGCATGACGAATTGTTGATAGAAGCGGCGACTGACGAAGTGGATACTGTACGAAAAATTTTGATGGAAGAAATGCAAAATACCGTCAGCATGTCCGTTCCTTTGACCATTGACATTAATACGGGGGCAAATTGGTATGATGCAAAATAATATATCTCCTTACAATAGTAAGCTCACCATTGGTATAGTTGGTGGCAGCGGAGCTGGAAAATCCAAAGTTTGCGAAATTTTGGAAGGGTTGGAAGTTGAAATTATCAATGCCGACCTCATTGGGCATAATGCTTTGTTAAAAGAATATCCAAACTCAGCATACCATCAAATTATTGCAATTTTTGGGGAAGAAATCCTTGGCGAGGGTGATGAGATTTGTCGCAAAAAACTTGGCAAAATAGTGTTTTCAAATACAGATACACTTACAAGACTGTCGGCAATAACCCACCCTTTTATCATTAAAGAGGTGCAAAGCCGCATTATGTCGAGCAAAAACCGCATCTTTGCCATTGATGCCGCCGTGCTTATTGAAATGGGATTGCACAAAATATGCCGTGCTGTGCTTGGGGTTTTTGCTCCTATTGATGAGCGCGTAAGCCGCATAATGTATCGGGATAACATTGCCCGTGGAGCCGCCAAAAACCGCATAAACTCCCAGAAGTCCGATTGCTTTGTGCGGCAGTTTATCACTCACGAAATTCACAACGATAGTAATTTAGGAGATTTAAATGAAAAAGTACATGATTTTTTTGATAATGTTATTAGGAATAGTAATTCTGGCGGCGTGCGGGGGACAAAGTAATTTGCAACCGCTTTATGAGCCTAATTTTGAAACCAATTTGCCGCAAGAGCCGCAAGATAATGATGAAGAGCAAGACGAAGCCCCCGCTCTCGCTCCAACCCACGGAGGGCATATTAACATCGCAATGCCTATGCCTCAAACGCTTAACCCTTTATTAAATTCTGACCCGCATTTGGCACAGGTTTTGCGCCTTATTTTTGAGCCGCTTGTTGTTTTTGACCAAAACAATTCCCCAATATCAAACCCCGCCATTATCGAGAGTATCGTATTTGCGCCAAGCGGTCAAAGCCTCACCGTAACCCTGCGTGAAAATATTTTTTGGGAAGACGGTATGCCTATAACCTCAACAGACATTCAGTTTTCCATCAATATTTTACGCTGGAATGCACCCCAAACAGCGGTTTACCGCCAAAATGTGGAGAATATCACATCCACAAACATATCCGACGCAAGAACCCTTCACATTAACCTCTCTGCCCCTAATTGGCAAATGATGTATTCGCTGGATTTTCCTATAATCCCCAGCCACTACTATACGGGCGTTTCTACCACAAATTTGACTGCACCCCGAAATATGCATCCCATCGGCAATGGACCTTTTCGGTTTCATAGTTATGTGGCAGCAAGCCATTTAGGGCTGATGTCAAACGACAATGCCCCCGGCGGTACTCCGTATATACAATTTATCACCGCTACAATTTTGCGAGACATTGCAGATGCCGACCACGCCTTTTCCCGTGGTTTAATTGATGTTTTTGTGGCAAGTCAAAGCGAGGCGGGACGTATGCGTGCTTTGGGTAAAAATCCCGCCGCAGTTTTGCCTCCCCATAACCTTGACTTTATTGCCTTTAACCGCAATAATTCCATTTTTGATGACTTTTCTCTCCGCTATGCAATAGGAAATCCAACCACAGAAAATTTTGCTGTTTTGGAGTATATCCCGCAAGAGCTAACCATCATAGCCAACGAACAAAATATCCAAGCCGTTATGTATGCCCAAAATCTTTATAGCCAGTTACTAAACCACGGCATCGAGTCAATTCTATATATTTTACCGCCAGAAATTTTTTCTTCTCAAATAAATAGCGGCAATTTTGATTTAGCCGTGGCAACAATATACTTACAAAACCCCGAAAATTGGGATTTCTTACAGATTTTTGGCAATACACCTTTGCCTTTGGATGACCTGCCGATAATTGAGCTTGGTCGCCGTGGTAATATTTTATTCACGTCAACCCGCTTACACGGCGATTTTTCACCAACTAATACACATATTTTCCACGGGGTGCAAAATTGGTTTTTAATTTATTGACAAAACGAAAAAACTGTGATATAATTAGAAGCTACAAGAGGTGACATTATGAAAAAAATCATTTTCTCTGGAATGCAACCAACAAGCGTACCGCAAATAGGAAACTACCTAGGGGCAATAAAAAACTGGAATGCTTTGCAAAGTCAATACAATAGTCTGTATTGTGTTGTAGACTTACACGCAATCACTATTAGGCAAGACCCCAATGAATTGCGCCAAAACAGCCTTAATTTGCTCGCTCTTTATATTGCCGCAGGGCTTGACCCCGATGAAAATATCATCTATATCCAATCCCATTATAACGGACACACCGAGCTTTCATGGATTTTATCCTGCTTTGCTTATATGGGCGAACTTGGGCGCATGACGCAATATAAAGACAAATCCTCAAAACACAACGAGAATGTAAATGCAGGGCTTTTCAACTACCCCGTTTTAATGGCGGCGGATATTTTGCTTTTTGGTGCGCATCTTGTACCTGTTGGCGATGACCAAAAGCAGCATTTAGAGCTTGCGCGTGATATTGCCATCCGTTTTAATAATGTTTACGGTGATATTTTCACTGTTCCGGAAGCCTATATACCAAAAAGCGGCGCGAGAATTATGAGTCTTGCTAACCCTGAAAAGAAGATGTCAAAATCGGATGAAGCCGCAAACCAAATTAGCTTGCTGGATGCCCCTGAGGCTGTAATGAAAAAATTTAAACGAGCCGTAACGGACTCGGAAACAGAAATTCGCTACGACCCCGAAAGCAAGCCCGGCATAAGCAATTTATTAGAAATTTACGCAACAACTCTTGGCATAAGCATTGACAAAGCCACCGCAGAATTTGCTGGCAGCGGCTACGGACATCTCAAAACTACTGTTGGGCAGGCCGTTGTTGATGAAATTATAAATCCGATTCAAAGCAAATACAGTGACTTAACAAAAAATAAAGACTATTTGCATCAAATTATGCAAAAAAATGCCGCAAAGGCAAAAGAGTTAGGCGACCCAATTTTACGCAAAGTCAAAGAAGCCGTGGGCTTCATTGTAGGGTGTGTTGACTAATGTAAAAATTCTCGCTGTGGTTGCGTTGCAAAACCAAGAGTCCTCACTCGAATTTTATAAACTTTCAACACACCCTCGTATAGAGCGAGGAAAAATAAGGAGGAAAAACCCCATGGAAATGTATAACTGCAGAAGATGCAAAAAATTATTCCCAAGATTAAGAGAGCCGATTTGCAGCGATTGTATACAGCAGGACGAAGACCTTTTTAACGACGTTAAAAACTTTTTAAGAGATAATCCCAAAACTCTTATTGCCGATGTTGCCGCTGAGACAGGTGCATCTGCAAAAAAGATTTTAGGCTGGCTGCGTGAGGGGCGGCTTGAAATTGTGGGCGGTGACCTTACATGCAAGGCGTGCGGCGAGGGTATTTCAACAGGTATTTTTTGTGAACCATGCCAAAGCAAGGTAAACCAAGACCTTGACGCCATGGAAAATAGTGTTGGAGCCGCAAGAGCAGCCTTGGAAGCAGAAGCACGAAGCAATGTTGTTACAATGCATTCTAGAGCAAAAAAATAAAAAATTTATTCTTTCAGACTTTTTGACCCGTTATGCGTATATACGCTTGAAATTAAATATTATTAAAATAGGGGGAGATTATTATGTTTGCTATTGCAATGGGTCTTTTTGCAATATCCCTAATTGTTTTGGTGGTTGACATTTTTGTTGAAGGCTTTGGTCCGCTTGCCGTGGTTGGAATATTAGGGGTTGTCGGTTCTTTTGTAATGACAGCCATTTTCCATCCGTTTGGCTGGCTCATCATCCTTATAAAAGTAGCCGTGCTTGTTCCATCAGTTTACGGGCTGTTCCGCTTTTTACGCAAAAAGCAGCTGGACGGTAGATTTATACTTAACGAAACGCTTGCAGAAGATGTGCAGGATATTGGCGGACTAGAATACTTTTTGGGCAAAGAAGGCATAACAAAAACCGCACTTCGTCCGCAAGGTACGGCTGATTTTAACGGCACGAATGTAGAGGTTGTTTCAGATTCGAGGTTCATTGCGGTTGACAAGCGTGTTAAAGTTATTGACGTACAAAACCGCAAAGTTTTAGTCAAACTTATTGAAAATTAAGCCGCATTGCGGCGGGTCGTTTAAACCGACCGAGAGCCTGTTTAGTATCTCGCTTTCGATAGATTTTCGAGCGTTTTTTCGTCAGGGCGTTTTCACGCCGACGACGTATATGCTTAATATCTACTAGGAGGCGTGAAAACGGTATGGCAGAAAATAAAGCCGAAAAGGTATCGGAATGGAGATACTAAATAGGCTCTGAGGAGGTAGTACAATGCCAATTTTAGGAATGCCAGTTTTGGGAACAATTGGAGATTTTCAAATCGAAACATGGGTGATAATGATGATTGTCATTGGTGTGGCGGCAATAATTCTTCTATGGCTATTTTTTAGCTTTATTCCCTTTGGTCTTTGGATTTCGGCAATATCTGCCGGTGTAAAGGTAAGCATTTTTTCATTAATCGGTATGCGTCTGCGTCGTGTTAAGCCGCATCGTGTTATCAATCCCTTAATAAAGGGTACAAAAGCAGGGCTTACCATAAGCCAAAACCAACTGGAGAGCCATTTGCTCTCTGGCGGACGGGTGGACAATGTGGTGGATGCCCTAATTGCAGCACATCGTGCGAATATTGAGCTTTCGTTTGAGCGTGCGGCAGCCATTGACCTTGCTGGGCGTGATGTTTTTGAAGCGGTGCGTATGAGCGTTATGCCAAAAATTATCGAAACCCCCGTGGTTTCCGCTATGGCAATAAATGGTATAGAAATTAAAGCCGTAGCAAAAGTTACCGTACGTGCAAATATTGCCCGCCTTGTTGGTGGTGCTGGCGAAGAAACCATTTTGGCACGTGTTGGTGAGGGTATTGTAACCACCATTGGTTCTGCCCACAGCCATTCAGAAGTTCTAGAAAATCCTGACAGAATTTCGCAAACCATCCTCGCAAAAGGCTTGGATGCGGGAACTGCTTATGAAATTTTGTCCATAGATATTGCAGATATTGACGTTGGGCGCAATATTGGTTCACATCTGCAAATTGACCAAGCAGAAGCAGACAAGCGCATTGCGCAAGCAAAGGCAGAAGAACGCCGCGCAACTGCCATTGCTCGTGAGCAAGAAATGAAAGCACAGGTAGAGGAAATGCGCTCGAAGGTAGTAGAAGCAGAGGCGCAAGTGCCAAATGCTATCGCTGACGCTTTACGCAATGGCAACATGGGCGTAATGGACTATCTTGGAATGCAAAACAAAATTGCTGACACAAAAATGCGTGAGGG
>WRBU01000044.1 GCA_009784355.1 Defluviitaleaceae bacterium | reverse complement strand
TTTTGAAAAAATTTTTTGTAGCGCTTTTGTTTTAAAAAAAAAAAAAAAAAAAAAAAGGGGAAGAAACCGCGCAAAAAAAAAAAAAAAAAAAAAAAAAAAAAGCCCCCCCCCCCCCCCCCCAGAAGATAGGAGTGTCGGAGGTTAGTAGTAAAAAATAAATTATATCATATGCGTTATATTTTGTCAACAACAGAAAATCTCTTTGTGTTTGGTAAAGTCTTGACCCGCAAGCCTTGTCTATGCTACAATAATGCAAAAGGGGGCAAGCCATGAAGTCAATAGAAATTTATACAGACGGGGCATGTAGCGGAAATCCCGGCCCAGGGGGCATTGGAGTTGTACTTTTATATGACGAACACCGCAAAGAGGTTTCTCAAGGATACACACTTACCACCAACAACCGCATGGAAATTTTGGCAGCCATTGTTGGATTAGAAACTTTAAAAGAGCCGTGTGCCGTACGGCTTTACAGCGACAGCCGCTATTTGGTAGATGCCATTGAAAAAGGCTGGGTAGTCCGCTGGAAAGCCAACAACTGGATGCGAAATAAAAAAGACCCCGCCGTTAATGTGGATTTGTGGCAACGTCTTTTGCCGCTTCTTGCAAAACATAGTGTTGAATTTATTTGGGTGCGTGGACATGCGGACAATATAGAGAACAACCGCTGTGACACACTGGCACGAGCGGCAATTTCTGCAGGAAATCTTTTAAGCGACATAGAATACGAGGAAAGCAGATGAAATACAAGTTTGGAAAAATCGACATCCTGTGCGTAGGTAGTATTAAAAAATCCGACCTGTACCATGAGGCGCAAGCAGAATACGTTAAACGCTTAACGCCCTACGGTAAGCTAGTTATTGCAGAGGCTGATGACGAATTACGTTTGCAAAAACAAATGCACCCCACAGCCCATAAAATAGCCTTAACAATAGATGGTGCAGCTTTATCTTCCGAAGAATTTGCGCAAAACCTTGCAAAATTGGGCATAAATGGCAAGTCCCATTTACAATTTATAATTGGCGACGCAGACGGACTTTCTCGCCATATCATCGCTGGATGTAATGCCAAAATATCGCTTTCTGCCATGACTTTTACCCATCACATGGCACGCATTTTGTTATTAGAGCAAATATACCGCTCTGTCCGCTTGCTTAATAATGAGCCATACCATAAGTAAAGACCCTAATAGCTATTAGGGTCATCGGGGTCACGTATAACACGTATGCCTTTATCAAGGCTGTTTATGGCATCAATATCAGAGGTGTTAAGGGCAAAATCGAAAATATCAAAATTTTCCGCCATACGTGAAGGTGTTACGGTTTTTGGGATGGCAGCCACCCCAAGTTCCATATTCCAGCGCAGAATAATTTGGGCAGCCGTTTTGTTATGCTTAACGGCAATTTCTTTTATTGCAGGCTCGTCTAAAAGCCCCAGCCTGCCACGCCCAAGCGGGCAATATGCCGTCACCAAAATATTTTGATTTTGGCAGTATTCACGTATGCTTGGTTGGGTTAGATACGGATGATGTTCGTATTGATTTACGGCAGGCGGTATTTCCCAAATCGTAGCAAGCTCTTGAAGGTGGTGTATTTTGAAGTTACAAACTCCAATAGCTCTTGCTTTGCCGCTTTTATAAATTTTTTCTAATATTTTCCAAGTATGTAAAAATCTGTCTGGCATTGGCCAATGCATTAGATATAGGTCGATATAGTCTAGCCCTAACTTTTTAAGGCTTTGCTCAAAGGCATTAAGCACTCCATCCTCACTTGCTTGCGCCGCATTGTGTACTTTGGTGGTAACAAAAATTTCACTGCGGTCAATGCCGCTTTGCGAAATGCCCTTTCCCACCATGTCTTCATTGCCGTAAAATTCAGCGGTGTCAATGGCTCTATACCCAGCTTTTAACAAGTCAAGTACAACTTGTACCCCGTCTACATCAGGAGCAATTTGCGACACCCCCATGCCAAGCATAGGCATTTTAACCCCATTGTTAAGCTCAAAAAATTTCATAAAATCCCCCTATATCAAGAACACAAAAATTATCACAACCACTGCGAAAATATAATACAGTGCAAAATATTTCAGTCTTGCCTTTTTAACAAGGTTAAGCATGAAATTTATTGCAAAATATCCCGTTATAGCTGCCGCTATAAAGCCCGCTACTAGGTTTGAGATAATTATCCCATCCAGCAAAGCAGGATTTGCAATTATGCGGCTTGTTCTAAAAATCATCGCACCAAGAGCGGCAGGAATGGACATTAAAAAAGAGAATTTTGCAGCGGCTTCACGGTTTATACCTCTTGACATACTGGCAGTAATTGTTGCCCCAGAGCGTGATATGCCGGGGATAACCGCCAAAGCCTGCACCAGCCCAACAAAAATCGCATCCAAAAATCCAATTTTTTCAAATTCTTTTTTGTTTTTTCTAATTTTATCGGAAAGCAAAAGCGCAGCACCCGTTATCACAAAACCAAAAGGCAAAAACTCTATCGAAATAAAAGTAGATTCTATAAAGCCTTCAAAAATAAGCGTTGCAATAACCAGCGGTACGGTTGCTATTGCCAAAAGTGCAGTTGTTTTTTGAAATGGCTTTTTTATTAATGCCGCCACATCTTTTCTAAACACAAAAAGCAAAGGCAGCAAAGACCCCATATTTAACACAATAATAAAGGTCATATTGTCTTGCGCTTCAATGCCTAAAATTTCGTGAAATAGCATTAAATGCCCCGAGCTTGATATGGGCAAAAACTCTGAAAGTCCCTGTATAATGCCTAATATTATTGCTTGTATCAAATTCATAGTTACAGCTTATCCTCCATTGTGCCAAAGCCTTGTCCCAGAACTTCCTTGGCTTCTGTTACCACCACAAAGGCATTTGGGTCTATTTCTTTTACAAGCTCTTTTAGCTTGATAATTTCATTTTTTGCCACCACACACATTAATACGCTTTTTGGTGCTCCGCTATATACACCGTGTCCGTCAAGACTTGTTACCCCTCGTTGCATTTTTTCCGTCAGCTCTCTTCCCATTTTGTTGGAGTCTTCAGAAATGATGTACGCCACCTTTGCAAAATTAATCCCTTCTATAACATACTCCATTACTTTGGTGCAAACAAAGATTGCAGCAATGGCGTACATTGTTTGTGCTGGTCCAAAAACGAAAAGCCCCATGAGGATTATACCCCAATCTATCACCATTAAAATACTTGGTATGCTGGATTTTTTTGTAATGCGATGCACAAGAGTGGCTGTGAGCGTACTCCCGCCTGTTGTTCCGTTTTTTCTAAACGCAATACCCACTCCAAAGCCTGCCAATGCACCCCCAAAAAGTGAAGCAAGCAAAAGGTCAGTTTCCAGCGGATTTGGAACAAATTCTAGCAAAAGCAGCACCAAAGAAAGCCAAACTGCGCCAAAAAGCGTCTTCATAATAAATTTGGCACCCAACACTTTTAGGGCTATGAGAAGTAATGGGATATTAATTCCAAAATTAGTTAGCCAAACCGGAATAGGGAAAATCCAGTCCTGTGTGTAATGGTAAATGATGATACCGAGCCCCGAAAGACCACCGACTACCAAATTATGAGGCATGAAGAAAAAATATATCGCAGCACCCAAAATAGCAACACCGAGTGCTATATGCAAGTATTCTACAAAAACTTTTTTATAATTTATTTTGGTCATTACAATACACCCCGGATTTTTTTAAATAGCACTACAAATGCAAATTTAACCAGCACACGTTGCCGCCACATGCGGCTTGGTTGGCGCAATAACCTCCAAAGCCACTCCATCCCTAGCTTACGAAAAGCCTTTGGCGCACGTTTAAGCTGGCCGCTTAACACATCAAAACTTCCGCCAACACCCATATATAGCTTTGCACCAATTTGGTCTTTGTGGGCGTTAATCCATCGTTCTTGGCGCGGAAAACCTAGTCCAACCAACACAATATCTGCGCCTGACGCAATAATGTCAGCAATTACCTCGTTCTCGTCTTCTGCACCAAAATATCCGTCCCGAGAACCTACCACTTCAAGCCCTTCAAATTGCTTTTCGACATTTTCCTTGGCAAGCTGCGCCACATTAGGCTTTCCGCCCAAAAAATACCATTTGTGTTTCTTCGCTCTTTCATCCCCAAAAATATTCTGCAAAAGCTCTATTCCCGCCACTCTTTGCCTTATGCGGTTTTTGGTAAGTCTAGATGCCAAAACAATACCTATGCCGTCTGGCACAAGCAAGTCAGCGGAATTTAGCAGTGCTTTAAATCCGTCATCTTTACGTGCCAGCATCACCATTTCAGGGTTTGGTGTGAAAACAGTTGACGGCTCATTAGTTTTTGCAAGCTCCAAAAATCTCTCACAAGCCGCTTCTGGCAACAAATTGTCAAAGCATACCCCTAAAATTTCGGTTTTTTTCAAATTTTCCATTAAAACAGATTCCTATCTATAATATTGTGCGCAATTACAGCATTTTCAGCAGCTTTTTGTGCCAACTTTGCTGTGGCGCACTCTAATTCCTTCGTAATTTCATCACGCCTTTGCATAACTTGTTCCGCCATCCCAACAAGCATCATAGAAGAAATTTCTTCTAAATTTAGATAATATTTTTGCCCCAAAATGTCCATCATTGCAGCCACTTTTGGGTCATAAACCAAGCCAATAACAGGCGTGCCGGCATTTGCACCGTAAATTATGGAGTGTAGGCGCATTCCCACCAAAAATTCGCTGGATTTTGCTATCGCCAACATTTCTTCAATGGTGAACTCTTCTTCTAAAAAATAGCCGATTTGTTTAACTTTTTCTAAAATTTTGGTGGATATTTCTGCATCGTTTGATGGTTGCATCGGAATAAAAAGCGGATACATCCCATATTTTTCCACCATAAAATCACAAAAAACTGCCATTTCTGTGATGAAATCATCTTTTAACGTGCGCCAGCTACGTATAGACACACAAAAATATTTTTTGCCCGATAATTGTATGCCTTCCAACAAAGTTCTTCCGCCTTCATAGTCGGGCTGCCTAAATCCAAAAGCCGCATCGGCAGTAACCATAACAGAGTCGTTTTGAAGTCCAAGCTCATGTAAAATTTCCCTAGACTGGTCGTCACGAAGGGTTATATTGTCGGCCTTTTCCAAAGATGCCACGGCACGTCGTTTGCTTTTTTCAGAAATCAAAGGCCCTATTCCATTAGCATAAAGCATGATTTTTGCCCGTTTTTTATGGGCTTGATTCATCACAAAAGTGTAATATGCCAAACTGCGTGTGGATGTCAAATCTTGAATAAGGCTACCTCCACCCATAACAAGCAGGTTTGTACGTTTCAATGCTTTACGTATTTTTAAGAAATTAAAGCGGTGTAATGTGTCAACCTCATAAATTTCCTGAGTTTCCTTTGGGCGTTTTGAAATAGCGGTAATTTTTATGTCTGGATTTATTTTACGTAAATCTTCGGTAATGGCACGCAGTAGTGCATCATCACCGTGGTTGTTTGAGCCGTAATATCCCGAAATTAAGGCATTTATTGGACGTGGGCATTTGCGCACGGCTGTGTACAGCTTCAATGTGTCTTGTGTCATTTTTTCTATTGAATAATTTTCTAAAACCATTTTACGCCCAAATTCACCTAGTTCTGCCAGCTTGTCTTTTGAAGCATCTAAAAGCGTGAAAATATCGTGCTTTAAATTTTCCGTATTTGCTTCAAACTGTCCACGGCATGTAAAATTGTTAGCTTTGGCCGCCGCAAAATTATTTTGGTCAAAAATACCTTGATAGCCTTGCCCGCCAGCTAAAATTACAGGTTTTCCACAAGCCATCGCTTCCAGTGCAGAGCGGCTTACCCCCACAAAAATATCTGCCGCCGTCAAAAATTGCGGGATGTCCGTACGTGTTCCTGTCACCAAAATACATTGCGCACCCATTGAAGCATTTGCCGCAGCGGCTTTTGACCTTATGACTTCATAGTCATTTCCGCTTCCCACGATAATTATGCGGCTATTTGGATTTTTTGCATACACCTCTGGTGCGATTTCTATAAGTTTGTGTGCTGCATCAGACATGTCTTTGTCCATACGGCTAATATTTACAATTTTTTTGTGATGCGGCTCTAGGTTAAATTCTCTCAAAACCTGCCCGCAGTCCACCTCTGCACCAAAGGTATCCGTATTTATACCGTTTACGGTTAAAAATACTTTTTCAGAAGACATGCGATAATTTTCTGTTAGGTTTTTTTGAATATCCTCCGCTACCGCAAGAGAAGCATCGCCAAAATTGGTCAAAATACGATAGGCAAAAGCATTGTTAAACATTGCGTGAGCCGTTGTGACAAAAGTAAAATGCAGCTTTTTTTGCAACCTCCCGCACAAAAATGCGGGAATACGGGCATGAGCATGAACCAGTTGTATGCCCTCATCCTTTATCAATCTTTTTAATCCAAGGTAAGATGCAACTAAATTCCGTAGTTTTTTATTATGCAACGGAGCTTTAAAATGCTTTATTCCAGCCGCTACCAAGTCAGCTTCATATACACCGCCATTTGACATTACGTACACGTCCAAGCCTTGTTTTTTCAACGATTTGCATAGCTCTAATACATGAGTTTCGGCACCGCCAATTTCCATGCCCATCAATGCCATTAATACTTTTGTGCCTTCATAGCTATTGTTATTCATTCGCAGACCTCCTAATGCGGCTTAAAATCATGCCTTTTGCAGTTTGAGCTTCATTGATTTTCAAAGCCGCAGAACCTACGGCATATATCAAAACACCCGTTGTAGTTATAATTGCAATTTCAAATATATCGTGCATACCTACTAAAAGCGGCTGAACAAAATATATTACAACAAACATCACGCCAGTTGCCAGAATCATTTTTATGAAATTTGCTGCTTGCTTTGTATCAAAAATGCGATATTTTTTTATTGCAACTGCGTACATTCCAAAGCCTGCTACGCTTATGGAAACAGCCGTCGCAAGTGCCGGGCCGCCTATTCCAAGAGCATTTGTAAAAATTAGGGCAATAGCAATATTAATTATAATTGCAATGATTGTGATTATTGCGGGGGTTTTGCCATCCTTGTCTGCAAAAAGTGCACGGCTTAAAATTGTTGTTAAGCCGTAGCCTATGATGCCTATTGACAAAATGCCAAGTGCAAAAGAAGTGCGCTCGGTTGCATATGCCGAAAATTCGCCCCCTTCGTAAATAATGCGAACAATTGGCACACGCAAAAAGTAAATGCCGACAGCCATTGGGAGCAAAATAAACATCATGCCTGAAAGCGTTGTAGATAAAACTTTACTAAACTCCTCTTTATTCTCATTCCTAGCAATTTCACGGGACAGCTTCGGAAACATCACATTTGTAACAGACAAAATAAACATCCCTGTTAACACAATGAAAATAGTATTAGCCGAGCTTAATTCAACAAAGTATGCCGAGTTGTGATTGTTGGCTATTGCACCGTTAATCAGCCCGTTTATCGGAAAAAGCCACGAGCTTATCATTACCAGCGGTGTAAGCCGCAAAATTTGCCTTAA
>WRBU01000043.1 GCA_009784355.1 Defluviitaleaceae bacterium | reverse complement strand
TCAAAGGCTTCTTGTGCTTTGTCGGCAGAGCGCAACAAAAAATTACCTTTGCCGTCATAACCGCCAAGACACGCTTTAACCATCATGGGGTAGCCAAATTTGTCGCCGGCCGTAATCAAATCTTCCACGCTGTTTACAGCAAGCAAATCTGGACATGGTACACCTTTTTCCAACAATGCGGTCTTTTGGGACAGCTTGTTTTGGATAACCTCAAGGCTGGCTGGGGTCGGATAAACGGGCTTGCCGCTTTTTTCAATTTCATAAAGTGCTGCTACATTTATATGTTCAATTTCATAGGTTATTACATCAGAAATTTCTGCAAGTTTTAATATAGCATCACGGTCTTTTAGACCACCAACGATAAGGTTGTCGCAAATACTTGAAGACGGGCAATTTTCTTCTGGGTCTAATACATTGATAATAAAGCCCATTTTCTTTGCTTCTAAAATCATCATTTTGCCAAGCTGTCCGCCGCCAATGATGCCAATTTTCGTTGCCAAGGGTGCTTTCATAGATATTTCCTCCTGCAATGAATAATAAAAAGCCCTCAATGGCAAGACCAAAGAGGGCGTTGTGCTTTATAACCACTATATCAAAACCAGTATGTTTTACTATGTGAATTAAAAGCAAATTAGGTTCTTCGCTTCTAATTAATTAGATACGAGAAACATTGGCAGCTTGTGGGCCCTTTGCACCATCAACAACCTCGAACTCTACCTCTTGACCTTCTTCTAAGGTTTTGTAGCCGTCAGTGTTGATAGCAGAGAAGTGTACAAAAACGTCATCTTCGCCCTCAACAGAGATAAAGCCGAAGCCTTTTTCAGCATTGAACCATTTAACTGTGCCATTTTTCATGTTGCATCCTCCTAGAATGTAAAAAAAAATTCTCTTGGGCTCTTACGCCCTATACTTCGCTAATATATCACAACAATACGCCTTTGTCAAGCACATTTTTTTATTTTGACAAAGTTTTTTGGCGGTGCAATACATAAAAGAGCAGACATAGTCACGCAAACATATTAGTTTTATGATATAATGAAATATATGAGGTGAACAAAAGATGCATGCATGGGAATCAATACAAAAAACTTTAAATTGGATAGAGGGCAATATTGGTGAAGAAATTCAAATTGATAAGCTGGCAGAAGTGGCTGCTCTTTCGCTATTTTATTACCAAAGACTGTTTGCTCGCCTTGTAAAAAAGCCTGTGAAGGAATACATAAAGTTGCGGCGACTAGCACACGCAAGCAAAGACCTTCAAAGAGAAGGCGGTCTTATTACAGACATCTCTATTAAATACGGATTTGCTAATCGTGAAACTTTTTCAAGGGCTTTCAAAGAAACATACGGATTTCCGCCATCCAAATATCGGGATAGCCGTATAGATGTAAGTCATTTTGACAAGCCTGATTTGCTGCTTAACTATATTACGATTGATGAAGGTGTGCCGCTTATAAGCGATGGAATTGTGCTGGAAATGAACCGTAAATTTAGTGAAAATACACTGAGTTTTCTTGGGGTTGCAAGGTATATGTATTTTGAACGTGGTAAAATGTTTGGAGAAAGACCGGGAGTTTCTGCTCCCAGTAAAATTTGGGACGAGCTATTTCAAAATATAAATAAAGTTTCGCGTTCGCTTAATAGTCGTCTTATTGGAGTGTGCTATAAAGGCGACGCTCCCGAAGGTTACACAACATATTTTGCTGGGGTGGAAGTTGAGCAAAGTGTGAAAAGCCCCGATTTCACAAAATGGCAGCTTCCCGCAAGGGAATATGCGGTCTGTGGGTTTGAGGCAGAAAGTTTTGATGAATTAGTAGGTCCTGCTTTGGGAAAGGCGATGAAGTATACTCGGTTTTGGCTTAAAAAGCGTGGGTGGATAGCAGATGGTTTTTTTGTAGAAATGTATTATCAACAGTCATCAAAAACACCCTACATGGAATTGTGGATTCCGTTTAAAAAACGTGAAAATATAAACTAGGAGGAGATGGTTCGATGAATCATTTTGAAAATGCAGAAAAAATTATGGTAGAACGGTTTGGGCAAGACAGCCTAATTGCCCTTGCTACGACAGAAGACGGCAAACCCTTTGTCCGCACTGTGGATGGCTATTATGAGGACGGTGCATTTTATGTGGTAACTTACACCTTGTCCAAAAAAATGAAGCAAATTGCAAAAAGCCCGGAAGTTGCAATTAGCGGCGAGTGGTTCACAGGACACGGCATTGGTGAAAATTTGGGACATGTTATGCTTGATGCCAATAAGGATATTATGGAAAAACTACGCAAAGCCTTTGCCGCATGGTACACAGGCGGACATGTGGATGAAAGCGACGAAAATACGTGTCTATTACGTATATGCCTCACCAATGGCATCATCACAGACCATTCTATGAAATACGGAGAAAGGTATTTTTCAGTAGATTTTACAAACAAATCTGCTACATAAGGCGTATTAGAGGGCGAGCATCACTGCTTGCCCTCTTTTTTGTGTTACATAAACAAAAAGTAAAACCCGCCAATCAAAAACAAAATACCTAAAACAAAAGAAAATCCCATAAAAAACCACGCAAACATCATTCCCAAAGACATGCATAGCATAGCAAGACCACAAACACGCCGTAACGATGCAGGCTTGACTGGTCGCTTCATAAAAACACCCCCTGCTTGCATTATATGCAGGCTAGTCAAGGGTTATTTGCATAACGATTCCGTCATCGTATTCTTGTATAGCAGTAAAGCCCATTTTTTGCCAAAAGATTTTTGCGGCAGGGTTTTCATTGCCTACGCCTAGGTGAATTTTGACATGCTGACCGTCTTTTTGAGCAACCTTAATAACGGCTTGAACTATTTTTGTGGCAAGACCACTTCTTTGTAATTTGACGTGAATTATAATTTCGCTAAACCACAATATTTGTTTTTCTGGGAAATGAGGTAGTAATTCAATAACTGCAAGAGGTGTGCCGTCTTGCCAAAGCCCAAAAAACAGCTGCCTAGAAGCGTCGTAGCCATCTACTAATCTTCCCCACGTCTGTAAAATATTTGCGGGTTCAACATTTTTGCCGTGTGCAGCCAGAAAATAGGCATTATTTGTTTTGTACACATCCCAAACATCCATATAATTCTCTTGTGTTATTGGTATTAGGTCAAAAACGGTCAAATGTTCGGCGATTTTTTCTAGCATCCTATTGTCTCCTCGGGTTTATTTTTGTTGTGCCGTTTGTGGGGACGAGCCTTGCTTGTGTCTTTCATACCAAACATTTACATAGTCGTCCGAGTCCTCTAACAAAGTAAGCAAAATCTCACGGGTAAACTCCAAAGCTGCCGTTTCATTTGCAGTAATAAAACCACCATCGTTGATGGCTTGCGAGAATATAAAATGCTCCCAACCTGTATAGGCATTTTCATCTTTGAGTCTTTCTTTAAAAAACTCCAATCCATTGCTGGTATGCTTTACATTATTGAGAAAACCGTGTTTAGCCAAAAAAACCGTCGCTCCACAAATGGCGGCAATGGGAATGTTAGCATTGCTTGCTTTTCTCACAAAGTCAGCAATTTCATCATATCGATTGTTCCTCCATGAACCGCCTCCAACCAAGACTACCATAGCAAGATTATCAAAGTTTTGATAATCTTCTATTGCATAGTCTATTTCGGCTCTCATGCCGCCGACAGAAACTTTGGATTTCTTGTCAATACTGATTGTTTTGGTAACGTAATCACCCGTAAAACTTATTTGCGCCATTGCATGACCTGCATACCAATCAGCCCAATATTCAGTCAATAGAAATAACACTTCTTTTTTATCCATTTTGCACCTCCGCAAAATTGTATTTAGTTTTGACACTATATAGTGCGATATATGCCGTTATTGCGCTTCATCAAGCCAAATTCTATCATTGCACGCCGTATTGTTGCAAAATCATCGTAAAAATCGGCTATAATTAAATTAACTTCTTTTTCGGTATAATCCCGCCCAGCTTCAAAGGATTTGCATATTTCCTCTAAAATAATTGCCCGCTTTTTTAGTTGCGCCGGTATTGTTTTGAGTTTTCCGTATTTGAAAAAGGCGTTGAGAACACCTTGGCGGTAGGCTTTGTCACGTTCGGTTGTATCGTCATCCACCGCCTTGGCTGCAATTATATCCAACACGTTAAAACTCAATGTTTCTTTGCAAATTGAATACATGGTGTAATATTGCTCTTTGCGTGCCTGCACAAAACCTGCATCAATCAGCTTTTTAAGGTGAAAGGACACCGTTGGGGCGGAAACCCCCAGCCGCTCTGCTAGACGCTCTACATACATGTCTTCTTGCACAAGGGACTGTATTATCGACAATCTCGACTTGTCCGCGAGGCATTTGAACATCTTGACAGCATCATCCATGACATTTCACCTCTTGTTCAATTTCAGATAACACCTCTAGCTTTATCTGCTCTATAGCTATGGCGGAGGTATCGCCGTGCTCTTGAGCAAGCGCAAGTGCCTCTTTCCATTTAGATTGTAAAATTCCAAACACCTTATCCGTCTTGTCGCCAGTTTGCATGAAAATGTCAAACACATTAGCACGTATCTTTGCCAAAATAGCGTCGTCCTCCCTATTGTCTGCCGCAAAGCGTGCGGCGTCCTCCAAGCAACGCTTTTTGTTTTCTTGTAAATAATTCATTAAATCCATATCGTTGTCCTCCGATTAAATTAATGTTGAAATGCATTTCAGAATTTAATTATATACGTATCTAATCATAATGTCAAGAGGTAATTTGATAAAATTAAAAATTAGTGTTATTTCCGCTCTTGCACAGTTACGCTTACTGTATCACCAGCCTGTTTTCTAATGGCGGCACGTATATCCTTTCGGATGCCGATTATGTAGCAAATTGTACCATCGTCATTTTTCACTCCCATATTGACTATGTTGCCATTGTATTTGTGTCCGTCAAAAGTTGCGTGTATTTTCACCCTTCCTTTACCAAACTCTTTACGTATGTCATGCGGGAAAATAATATATGCAGCATCTTGACCATCCACTTTTTGAATAACTGCCTGAAAGCTGTAAATATTTGGACTCAATGACAAAATCCTCCTTAACAATAAAATTATTGACAAACTAATTCGCATAATATATAATATGTAAATACATAAAAATCACATTTTAATTCTAGGAGGAAAAATTATGTTTTGTTCAAAATGTGGGCATCAAAACCCAGCAGGAACCGGATTTTGCTCTGGTTGCGGTGCAACTTTATCTGGAGGCGCATCAGCACCGCAAGGCGGCGCACCCACCCAACTTGGAGCGGAGCTGGCAAGCGGCAACGGTATAGCAAGCAATGCTACATTGATGTTAGGTGGCTTTTGGGGTGGCATGGCTGTGCTGAGCGTCGTCTTGGCTTTTGTTTTAGGTACAACTAGAATACCTGCTATAAACTTTGGATGGGGTGTTGCAACGCCAGCCATGACTATTTATGATAGTTGGTTTACTTTTTGGATTATTGTTGCCGTTATCGAATTGATTATAGGTGTTTTGGTAGTTTTATCCATACGTAAAACTAAAATCGCCGCACATGAAGGCGGAATTACAGGCGTTGGGCTTTCTCAGCTTTTTATGGCGGGCGACCCAAGAACTTTCAATTTCACCCTTAACTACAAAGATATAAACCTCTCTGGAACAGGGCATCAGCTTATAATTGCTACTGGCGGTACAAAATATATTACGTACACTTCTAATGCACAACAAATTAGAGAAATAGCGGCACAACGCAAGTAAGTACGATATTTTTGCAATGTAGGGGCGGCATTTTGCCGCCTTTTTTGTTTTGTAAAATATAAAACGGGCGGCTCAGCGGATTTTCCGCAAGTAGCCGCCCCTAAAATTATTGTTTTGTAATCCAAAAATCTGTATTTTCTCCGTTTATATCCCATGTTTTGTGGAAAGCTACATCCGCATGGGATTGCGGCAAAGAGCGTGCCGCAATGACGGTTGAGAGAACCTCGTTGCAGATGTAATTGGCGCGTTTTTCTATGATGCCTTGAATTGTAGGAGTTGTATCGTATGCTATGGAAATTTTATCCATTACTTCAAATCCAGCTTCTTTACGCATGGTTTGGATTTTGGAAATAATTTCACGCACAAAGCCCTCTTCTATTAGTTCGGGGGTTAGGGTTGTGTCTAGCACGACCAAAAAGCCGTCCTGCATTTGAGCGGACAATCCCTCTTGTTGCGTATCTTCCACCAATACATCATCCATGGTCAACGAAACCTCCGCATCGTCGATATTTAGGGTTATGCCGCCGCTTTGCAAGGCATCATATAGCTTTGCTCCGTCGCCTTGGGCAAGTGCCGCCCCGATTTTTGGTAAAATTTTTCCGTAACGTGGGCCTAGTATTTTAAGGTTTGGCTTTATCTTGCGTCCTACCATGCCGCTTGCATCATTAATTGGCTCTACGGCTTTGATATTAAGCTCATCCTTGATAATTTCAAGGTATTCGGGGGATAGCTCCATTCCAGCCTTTGTTTGCACGAACATTTTTTGCAAAGGCTGACGGTTTTTGATATTTGCGGTGTTTCTTGCGGCTCTGCCTGCTGTTACTACGCTTAATACTGCACCCATTTCTTTTTCCAACTCTGTATCAATAAAACTGGCATTGAATACAGGGAAGTTGCATAGATGGACGGATTGCGGGCGAGTACTACTTGCCCGCACGATTGCTAGGTTTTGGTAAATTTCCTCTGCCATGAAAGGGATGTAGGGGGCGCACAATTTTGAGAGAGTTACTAGGGTCGTGTGCAGTGTCGTGTAGGCATCAATTTTGTCTTGCTCCATGCCGCTTGCCCAAAAACGCTCACGAGAGCGGCGGACATACCAATTTGAAAGCTCGTCTACAAAGCGGGCAATTTCACGGGAAGTTTCGGTCAATTTGTATTCGGCAAGCCCTTCATCCACAAATTTTATTAAGGTGTTAAGTCTTGATAAAAGCCACCTGTCTATTGCAGGCAAATCTTTGTATTCAGAAGGACTGTGGGCTGAAGGGTCGAAGTTGTCAATATTTGCGTACAACACGTAAAAGGCGTAGGTGTTATATAAGGTACCTAGGAACTTACGGCGCACTTCGTCCAGCAGGTTTTTGTCAAAGCGGCTGGGAAGCCAAGGGGCAGATGCGGAATAAAAATACCAACGCATGGTGTCTGCTCCATATTCATTGACAATATCCCATGGCACTTTGTTGCCTTTTGACTTGGACATTTTAAAACCCTTATCATCCAAAACAAGCCCTGCCACAATCACATTTTTATAGGCTGGTGCGTCAAAAAGCAGAGTAGAAATGGCGTGAAGGGTGTAAAACCAGCCACGGGTTTGGTCCATGCCCTCACTTATAAAATCCGCAGGGAAATTTTCCTCAAAAAATTCTTTGTTTTCAAAGGGATAGTGGTGTTGGGCAAAAGGCATAGAACCCGAGTCAAACCAACAGTCTATAACCTCCGGCACTCGCTTCATTGTGCCATTGCATTTTTTGCATGGAAAGAAAACCTCGTCGATATGGGGTTTGTGTAGCTCTGTTACAGCTTGTCCGCTTAAATTTTCTAATTCTAAAACAGAGCCAATGG
>WRBU01000042.1 GCA_009784355.1 Defluviitaleaceae bacterium | reverse complement strand
TCGCCAATGCTTGTCTGCTCGGACATCACACCATTACCAAATTCCAAGCCCGATAAATCAAGCTCTAACAGGGTTTCTTCAACCCCAATGGGCATTGATGCAACCAAACTTAACATAACACAAAATTTTACAATCATCCAATCATCCTTTATCTTACGTAGTTGTATCAAGTTGCTGCTAGGAAGGAATTATCGCTATCACTTGTTCCACAAGCGAGATAATTATAGGTGCTGCAATCCCCATTATAAGCACCTTTCCCGCCAGTTCAATTTTAGAGGCAATAGAGCCTTCACCAGCATCATTACAAATTTGTGCCCCAAATTCTGCCACATAAGCAATGCCAATAATTTGCACCACAACCAATACATATTCCTGCCCGCTTGATAAATGCCCTGTAACATTTGCTATCAAAGTAATTAACCCAGCCAAAGGCGGCATAAGAAAAATGAATATAAGCACCGCCACCGCCAACGAAACCATCACGGCAAAGGTTGGGTTTTCTTTCTTTATCATCACGGCGAGTATACCGCCGACAATCCCTACTGCTACAATTTGGAAAATGTCCAATTACGACACCCTCTTTCGTTAAAGTTGAAACAAGCTCTGAACCGTTCCAAAAAGGTCGCTTATGTGAGCGATTATCCAAAACAACACTACAATAAGCCCCGCAAGGGTTGTCATTGTAGCTTGGTCATCCCTGCCGGCACCCTTTAAAACTTGATTTAACACCGCAACCAAAATGCCCACGGCGGCTATTTGAAAAACTACGGTTATATCCATTTGTATACCTCCTACAACATAACTACTCCACAAACACTAAATCACTTGCTGTCTTGCGGTCTTTTTGTCTCAATGCTTCGGGCTAAAAATCTTGTGTACCTATGGGTACACTGCGATTTTCATCCCTTCGCCTTGCGACAAAAATCCTCGCAAGCCATCAAGCAATTTAGCATTAGTGGAGCAGTACAATAGTTATTAATAATCCTGAAATTATCCCAAGCCCCCGATACATTTTTGCATCTTTTGGGTTTTGAGTATTTAGTTTTGCCAAGGTGTCATCTATGGTTGTTATTAACATGTCGATAGAGCTAATTTGCACACCAGCATCCATTGCACCAAGGGTCGTGCCAAGCATTGCAATATTTTGTGTATCCTCTTTATGGAGATGGCTTTTGTAAAAGTCATCAACACTCTCTTGCCAAGCAACTTCAACGCTTATCCCATTTTCCAGCTTATTTGCAAGCCCAGCATAAAAATCTGAAATAGGCTGTTCGGTTTTATTGGCTATATGCAGGAAGGCTTGAGGCATGGTGTATACGGCAAAGTCTATTTGCGACTTTAGCATTATGAGGCTTTTTTTCATTTCCATTAAATCTTTTGTCCGTTTCGCTCCCATGCTGCCAAAATGTAATCCCAAAAGGGTTGTGGCGGTTATAATAATTACCCCGCCAGCAATTTGCAAAATCATTTCCCCCCCACCTCCTGTAAATTTTTATCATACACTGCTTTTACTGTCCCTGGCTTGGGCTTTGCGGTCAAAAAAATATATCTTTCAAAAATTTTGTTTTTGATTATAGGGGCAAAGGCTGGTTTTTTGTGTAAGTCTTCTATATTTTCGGCGTGGCATGTTGCTATAATTTTTACTCCGCAACAAGCTATTGCAAGCAGAGCGTCCACATCTGCGTCATGCCCAATTTCATCCACAGCAATGACATCTGGCGACATTGCACGCAACATAAGCAACATTCCTTCAGCTTTTGGAGCGGCATCAAGCACATCAGTTCTCGCACCAAGGTCATTTTGTGCCGCCCCATTGTGGCTGCCCGCAATTTCGCTACGCTCGTCCACCACAGAGATATTGCAGCCATTATTTGAAAGTATGCGTATTAAATCACGTAAAACTGTTGTTTTTCCGGAGCTAGGCGGCGAAACTATCAATATATTGTGAAGAGGAAGCGGACTTCGCCCGTCTGTTACTATCTTGGCAATATGCTCCCCAGCACCAATAATTTGCCGTGAAATGCGTATCGTTAGTCCGCTAATATTCCGCATGGTCTTGATTTTGCCGCCATCCAATACAACACGCCCGCAAATGCCGACCCTATGCCCTCCAGCAACAGTAATAAACCCATTTTTAATTTCTGAATCAAAGGCATATAGCGAGTGATTAGCCATTTTTTCAAGCATACCCATAATATCTTGTGAGGTAGTCGTATAGTCGCTTCCAACTCTTATCTCGCCTTTTGTACTTCGGGCTAATATTGGCTTGCCAAGTCTTATACGAATTTCCATGCTCTGCTCTATTTGCTCGTTGCAAGCTGCAAACACCTGCTTTAAGCCGCCCGATGCATATTGCATCAACATTTGTTTAACCTTCATCATAAGTTCTCCAATTCGTAAAACGGTTTGTCCTAAATTTTATGCCATTGTAAGCAAACATAGAACTACCTGCAAAGGCAACAAAAAAAGACGGCAAACTATGCCGTCTGGTAATACTATCCTGCAATTAAAAACACTTTAAAATCTTGTCCTTTTCTCCCAGCCCGTCGTCAGCTCCTCCTAATACTAATTCTAATTTAATACATGGAGTGCCGACTGAGCCCCAAACGCAAGGCGTTTGGGAATAGCGAAGGAGAGCAGTCCATGATTTTAAATGGGATTAGTATAACAAGCCTTCGGGCTTGCGTCGTCGTCGCTTCCTAGGTCTGGAACAAAAATCCTGCGATTTTATGCGTGTTTTTAAATGCAGAATAGTATAAAAGTCCATTATCGAATTGTGGCAAAAAAATCGGTCAGTATTTTAGAGCAGCTTTGCTCCAGTACGCCCTTTGTGATGTCTACCACGTGATTATACCGCTTATCCTGCAATAAATTGATTAGCGAGCCAGCCGCACCTGCTTTTGGCGATGCCGCACCATAGACAAGCCGAGGAATACGGGCTTGTAAAATTGCCCCAGCGCACATTGGGCATGGCTCAACAGTAACGTATATTGTGCAGTTTTCCAACCGCCAATCTCCCAAATGTTCACAGGCTTCGTTAATTGCTATTATTTCGGCGTGTGCTAAAGCATTGCCCTTTGTGTTACGCAAATTATACCCCGCACCAATTATACCCCCACCATGCACAATAACACAGCCAATGGGAACTTCCTTTTTTTCGGCGGCTTTTTGCGCCTGTTCGATTGCCTTTTCCATAAAAAAATCATCCATGGCATTATTTTATCACCTTTGTAATTGCGGGTCAAGTTTTGCTTGCATATTCTATTATAAATGATTTTGAGGTGAGGTAGACATGCCTAAAATAGCGGTTTTTGCAGGACACGGCGGAAGCGACCCAGGAGCTGTATCGGGAAATTTACGTGAAAAAGATTTAAACCTTGCAGTGTCAAATGCTGTTACTGCAATATTGAGGTCTTGGGGATATGTGGTGATGAATAATCGCACAACAGATGTCGATAGAAGCATTACGAGAGATGCCCAGATGGCGAACGACAATAGGGTTGATGCTGTGGTGGAAATTCACCAAAACAGCAATCCTGGCGCACCAGCCAATGGCAGCGAGGTGTTTTACAGCATAAAAGATACGGGGAGGGGAAGGCGGCTTGCGCAAGCGATTTTAAATCAGTTGGTTGCTCTTGGGTTTCGTGATAGGGGAGTAAAGACGCAAATCAATGCTGGGGGGCAAGATGCCTTTGCAATTTTGCGGCTTACTCAAATGCCTGCCGTGCTGGTGGAGTGTGCTTTTATCAATAGCCCGATAGATATGGCTATTTTTGATACAAACCGTGTTGCGGCGGCTATTGCACAAGGCATACGTGATGTTTTCCCCATAGCTGGCGGCTTCCCTCCATACCCTGGAACAGCTTTGCGAATAGGCTCACGAGGGGATGCCGTACGGCAAATTCAGCATTGCCTAAATAATGTAGGCATGGCGCACCCTTCTATCCCACGCCTTAATACAGACGGTATTTTCGGACAGCAAACTCACAATGCCGTTGTTGCCTTTCAGCGTATTTTTGGACTTAATCCTGACGGGGTGGTTGGTCCTTTAACATGGGATAGGCTAATGCGAGAATGTCATCTACATCCTGCATACCCTGGTAGTCCGCTTCGTGTGGGTTCTAATGGTGAAGCGGTGCGCCGTATACAAAGCTGTTTAAATAATGTGAGCATACGCCATCCATCAATTGGAACGCTTAATGCAGACGGTATTTTTGGGGTTCGTACCGAAAGTTCGGTGCGTGCGTTTCAACGTATTTTCGGTTTGACAGCTGATGGGGTTGTTGGACCTGTTACATGGGCAAGACTTATGATGGAATGTAATAATGTGATGCGGGAGCTTGACGCAGACCCGCCAAGGATTTGCGCAAAAAATGAGGTAGAGTCAACCGAAACTACACAGAGTATGCTGCCGTTTTTGTTCTTTTTGTTTTTTGGAAGAATAGGGTAAAGTAAGCACAGATTTACTCCAATCCAATCCTTACTACCAAGAGGACGACAGGTGTATTTGCCCGCTCTTTGGGCAAATACACCGTAAGGACGAGGGAGAGAAGGATTATGATTGGAGTTAGTCTGTGGTTGTTAAAAATTGACTTGACAAAAATATTTTCTTGTGTTATAGTGTTAACAATATAATAATTTCTCCGACCCAAAAGGCCTACGGTTTTTGCTATGGTCTTCGGGCGACAACTCTTTGTGGAATTTTGAAAAGAGGTCACGGGGTGAGCTTGGAAACGGGCTTGCCTTCACATTTGAAAAGGGGAGTCACATTTTGGGACAATTTGATATTTGACCCATGTTGTTTTATGTGCCTTTATAACCCCTTTTCATTTGGTATGAGAAAGGGGTTTCTTTATTTTAATTTGCTTTATGACTAGCTTTTAAAGAGCTACTTGTATTACAGCGAAGTACGATCGCTGGCTTTGTTATCGCCCCAAGCCTTATGGTTACACTCCTTACCCAAAGGCTTGGGGAGCGATAAAATGAACAGGAGAAGAGGGGCAAAATGTCAGAATTTACTCATTTTGATGAGCAGGGCAATGCTGTTATGGTGGATGTTAGTCAAAAAGCGAAAACTGAAAGAACTGCCGTTGCTACGGGAAAAATTACTATGTCGCAAAAATGTTTTAACGACATCGCAGACGGCGGCATTAAAAAAGGTGATGTTTTAGGTACAGCACGTCTTGCAGGTATTATGGCTACAAAACAAACCGCTAATCTTATACCCCTTTGTCATATTTTGCCATTAGAGCAGGCTTCAATCGATTTTATAATGGATGCCGAAAATTGCGAGATTATAGCAAAATGCACCGTCAAAGCAACGGACAAAACAGGCGTGGAAATGGAAGCGATGATGGGTGTTTCTGTTGCTTTGCTTACAATATACGATATGTGTAAAGCTGTAGACAAAGCGATGACTTTAAGCGATATTTGTTTGCAAGAAAAACACGGCGGCAAGTCGGGTGTATACAAGCGGGGTGCATTATGAAAGACAGCTTTGCACGCAAAATAGACTATATGCGGGTGTCCATCACCGACCGCTGCAATTTGCGATGTGTTTATTGTATGCCTGAAGATGTAGATTCTATTGGGCATGAAAAGGTACTGCGTTTTGAAGAATTATTGCGGCTTTGCAGTATTATGGCGGAACTTGGAGTAAAATACATACGGATAACAGGCGGCGAGCCATTGGCACGCAAGGGCTGGCTTGATTTTGTTCGTGAACTTAAAGCAATTTCTGGTGTTGAAGCCGTAACGCTCACAACAAATGCAGTTTTGCTTGAGCCGTATTTGGAAGAGCTTGCAAAAATTGGTGTGAATAGCCTCAACATCAGCCTTGACACATTGTGCCGTGAAACTTACCGCAAACTAACAGGCATGGATGCTTTTGATGCTGTGTGGTCTGGGATAAGCAAAGCAGTGCAGATGGGCTTTCGTATAAAACTCAACTGTGTCCCTATAAAAGGGGTCAATGACGACCAAATTTTGCAAATGGCAGCATTACCTCAAACTATGCCGCTTGACATGCGCTTTATCGAGCTTATGCCAACTGGTGCAGGTGCTGGTTTAGAGGGCATACCGACGGATGATATTGTAGAGCTTGTTACGCAAAAGTACCCAGAGCTGGTTACAGATGGACGCATACATGGTTTTGGTCCTGCAAAATATTTAAAAAGCAAAGATATGAAAGGCGGGCTGGGGTTTATAAGTGCATTAAGCCACGCTTTTTGTGATAAATGCAACCGTATTCGTGTTAGCTCTGATGGAAAGTTGATTTTGTGCCTGCATCACACCAAAGGGCTGGATTTGCGCAGCTTGTTGCGTAGCGGTGCGACTGACGGTGAAATTAAAGAAGCCATTGTTGAAAGTGTTAAAAATAAGCCCGAGCGGCATCATTTGGACACAGAAGTGAATCTTGAACATATGTCAAAAATTGGAGGATGATACTATGCAAGGAATTGTAAAAGCCGTTTGCACAAGTGATGTAAAGGGTCAAAAGCAAGACGTGCAAAAGGCGTTTTTGAAAAAAGAATGGGGGCTAGAAGGCGATGCCCATGGAGGGACATGGCACAGGCAAGTGTCGCTACTTTCATACGACAAAGTTAAAAATTTTAATGATGATGGAGCAGGTGTAAACCACGGGGACTTTGGCGAAAATTTGGTGGTGGAAGGGATTGACTTCCGAGCTTTGCCTGTTGGTACATTGCTAAAATGCGGCGACGCTTTGCTTGAAGTAACACAAATTGGAAAAGAGTGTCACACACGTTGCGGTATTTTTCATAAAATGGGCGACTGTATTATGCCCAGAGAGGGTATTTTTGCCCGAGTTTTGGAAGAAGGCGAAGTGAAAGTGGGTGAAGTAATGCACGTACTCCCTGCAAAGAGTAGTCTGACTGCTGCCGTGGTAACATTAAGTGACAAAGGGGCGGCTGGCGAGCGAGAGGACGAAAGCGGCGGTATCATCAAAGAAATGCTCGTTGATGCGGGCTATAAAGTAGATGATGTAATCTTGTTGCCCGATGAGCAAAAAAAGATTAGCGACACTTTAATAACCCTTTGTGACCTTCGACAAATGGATTTGGTTATTACCACAGGCGGGACAGGCTTTGCAAAACGTGATGTAACCCCGGAAGCAACCATGGGTGTAGCACAGCGAAATGCCCCCGGTATTGCGGAAGCAATTCGTGCCCATTCGCTGCAAATAACAGGACGGGCTATGTTGAGCCGTGGCGTATCAGTTATACGCGGCGACACAATTATTGTGAACTTGCCGGGCAGTCCAAAAGCAGTGCGGGAGAGTCTTGAATACATATTGCCCCACCTACAGCACGGTATAGAAATCTTAACAAATAAAACAAATGAATGTGGAGGAAATTAACATGAGAAAGATTTTTTTAGGTGTATTTGTAATTTTTGCGGCATTTTTGCTGGTGGCTTGCAACAGTTCTAACAACAATGACCCAGAGCCGACGACCGAACCTGCAGCCGAGTGGGCGCAAGACACAACAACAGAAGCTACTGAGCCAGCAGGCCCAGCAGGAACAATAATTCTTGGCACAACCACAAGCACGTATGACGCCGGACTTTTGGACTTTTTGCT
>WRBU01000041.1 GCA_009784355.1 Defluviitaleaceae bacterium | reverse complement strand
TATATAGTATAATTTTATATAGATGGAGGTGATTATTACGAAAAAATACGGCGGATTTCTTATGTCGCAAATAGGGCGGCTCAGCGGCCGAACATGGGAGCGACTACTTAAAGAGTGTGGCGTAGACGCTTTTAATGGTGCGCAAGGCAGAATATTATACGTGCTATGGGAGCATGAAAAATTGACGATTACAGACATTGCCCGCCTTACATCATTGGCAAAAACGACACTTACAAGTATGCTTGACCGCATGGAAGCATCAGGACTTCTTAAACGTATACCCGACAAAAACAATCGAAGGCAGGTATTTATTTGCATAACAGAAGAAGCAAAAAAATATCGTGAAAAATACAACAAATTGTCCGATGACATGAATGAAATTTTTTACGACGGCTTTACAGAGACAGAGATTTCAGAATTTGAAAACAAATTACGCAGAATATTGGAAAATTTTGAGAAAGAGGGGATATAAAATGCATCCAAAAGCAATGTTTTTGTACGGAACAAATAAAGAGGACAAAAGCCCTAATTTTGCACTTTTTACATGGATTACTGGTTGTTGGAATGGAGAAGACAGCATCATGGTTTGTATCGGAGAAAATAAACTTACAAAAGACCGAATCCTTGCCGAAGGTAAGTTTTCTGCAAATCTTGTAAGTGAAGCCATGATACCTCTTGCAGACTATTTTGGAAACAACAGCGGGTACAATGCTAATAAAATGAATATCGAAATAAATGTTGGGCGTGGTGAAGTGCTTGATATACCCATTTTAACAGACAGCCCTCTAATTTATGAGCTCGAAGTCACAAGACATATAGCATTAGAGGAGGACAGCAGCATTTTTGTTTGTAAGGTACACAATGTGATAAAACCAAAGAAAATGAAGACCGATGGCGAAAGCAACAATTTAGAGGACCTTGTTGCTCTTGCGCCCCCTGCTTTAACCATTGGTTATGAATATTTTACGGTTGAGCCTACATCAAAAGGAAGTTGGGGGCAATGGAAAGAAAAAGGTGACAATAATGGGTGAAAATATTGCTGGTTTTTTGGTTAGAGCCAAAAAAGCTATCTTTGCTGCCGATAGAACAAAATTTGAAACTTCAAGACCAAATTCAAACGATATACAATATGTCGAGGGAAACCTAAAATACATCGATACATTTTTAGGTGGAGCAAGTTTTTCAGGACAAGAAGCCTTGTGGAAAAATGACATTCCCTTTTGGTCGATGAATTATATCGGCAGGCTTTTATTTGAAGATTTTTCAATTTATAAATTTCTGAATGAAGCTCTGCTGCTTGTGCCAGAAGAGTATCCTTTCCGAGGACCGCTTCATTATGCTAATGATGATTACATCTATAAATGTAATTTCCAAGGCAACTTCCATTGGTTTTCAGGGGTAGAGGAAATATTTTACAAAGGCGATAAAGTTTATGAACTGGCATTCCATGGCGGTGATGTAAAATAAATTTAAAACAGCGACCGAATACTGGTCGCTGTTTTAAATTTATAATCGTTTTATACGGAGATGGGGAGATTTGAACTCCCGCGCCGCTTTCACGACCTACCCGCTTTCCAGGCGAGCCTCTTAAGCCACTTGAGTACATCTCCAAAAAATTGAGCGAGCAATGCTCGCTCATAAGGGGTTAAAACGGAGGATGAGGGATTCGAACCCCCGTGGGGTTGCCCCCAAATGGTTTTCAAGACCACCGCGTTATGGCCACTTCGCTAATCCTCCTGATAGTGTAACGGTTTTTCTCTTTGTTTTAGGCTAAAATTTTACCATTACAATGGGCAATAAGAGACTCGAACTCCTGACCCCATCCACGTCAAGGATGTGCGCTACCAGCTGCGCTAATTGCCCTCATTAATGAGATGGTCTATTCTTTCGTCAGAATTACGAAAACATTACCCACCAAAGACACTTTATGGATTATAACAGGATGGAATAAGATTGTCAAGATTATTTTTTATTTTTTTGCGCAAAATATTAAAAAAGTTTTGGAGATGGGATTTATGAAAAGACTTGTAATGTATTTATCAGTTGTTGCGATGGTGTTTTTCGTTGGCGCAACAATCGCTTGGGCAGAGCAAATTGCAGAACCAAAAGTGGAAGCAACGGGTGCTGTGCTTGTGGAAAGTGGCAGCGGGCGGGTTTTGTGGAGCAAAAATAAAGATGAACAAATGTCCATGGCGAGCACAACAAAAATAATGACGGCAATCATCACTTTGGAGAAGGCTTCTTCATTAGATGAGATTGTAACCGTTAGTAAGCGTGCAGCATCTGCACCAAAAGTCAAGATGTTTTTGGACGCAGGCGAAGAAATAAGGCTTGATGTGCTTCTATATGCTCTCATGTTGCAATCATCTAACGATGCTGCCGTGGCTATCGCAGAACATATTGGCGGCACGCTAGAGGATTTTTGTGCAGCGATGACCACAAAAGCTCATGAACTTGGCGCGATTAACACATCTTTTAAAACCCCAAGCGGACTAGATGCCGAAGGTCATTACAGCACGCCTCATGACATGGCTATCATTGCGGCGTATGCTTTACAGAACCCAAAATTTGTTGAAATTATTAATACCTCAAATTACAACGCCGTCAGCAATAAGCGAACATACAGCATCGTTAATAAAAATCGTCTGCTCAATGAATTTGGCGGTGCGTATGGCGTGAAAACCGGTTTTACCAACAAAGCAGGTCATTGTTTTGTTGGTGTGGCGCAAAAAGACGGTATGCATTTAATTTCAGTGGTACTTGCCAGCGGCTGGGGCGACAAGGGGCGTGAACAAAAATGGATAGACACCAAGCAACTGCTTAATTATGGATTTGAAAACTTTGAAATTCAGCAAATTGTCAATCAAGGTGACGCGGCAGGTATACTCCAAATTACTCGAACACGCACACCGCAAATAGAATTGTTTTATAACGACGAACTTGAAATGGCTGTAAGAAAAGACGGCGAAGACATTTCTGTCATCCCCTTTTTCCCCGAGGCCTTGCCAGCTCCCATTGAGGCAAATATACAAATAGGGGAAGGGCGCATTTATATACAGGGTGAGTATTTTTCTTCCATACCAATTTACACAGCAGGCTCTGCAGAAAGACATGACCTTAAAACATCCCTTGAAAAGGTAGCAAGGGCATTCTTGCGTCTTGGTACGGAGCAAGAAATTAAAGTTGTATTGCCGGAATTTTAGGGCTTTAATACTGCTTCTAGATTAAAATCTGTTGTTTGGGTCGGTTTTAGCCACAGAAATAAAACAGGATTTTAATCGGAATTAGTATAACAATAGGGAGGTATTAGCATTATGAAATTAGACAAAAACAAAATATACGAACCAGATATACCTATGGGTCTTGATTTTGCCCTTGCACAAAATGAGAGAGCAAAGGATTATTTTTATTCCTTACCAGAAGCAGCGCAAAAAATGATTATAAACCGCACTCACACAATTAACAGCAAAGAGGAAATGAAAATTTATGTCGATTCGCTTGCTGGGGATGATAGTTTTTGCTAAATACATTCGATTTTAAGAGTTTTATTTGATGTCAGATTAATAAATAATAAGCGTGTCGTGACAAATTCGACACGCTTATTATTTAAGGGTAACTAGATAGTCGCTATACCACAAAAGACTTGACAAACATGGTGATTTCTTATATAATTATAATAAACCAAATTTGTTCATAGGCTGTTATGATGGCAAGAATAAATTAGCAAATAATATTGAGCAAAGGATGTGCCCATATGGCTCCAAGCATAGGTTGGCAATATCTTCTTTCGATTCTATTCATAATCACCAGTATTTCTTTTTTACTGCTGGGTATTTATACTTTAATAGCCGATAGTAAAGCAAAAGCACGCAGAACATATATGGTTGCAATAGTTTGGCTTTCAATTTGGAGCTTGTCGTATGCATTAATGCTTATTTCTAACAGCGAAGAAACCGCAAGATTTTTTTGGAATATTGGTTTTTTTGCAGGCAGTTTATTTTTCCCTAGCTGGATTAGTTTTTTGGTTTATGTAACAGATTTCAAACTTATCAATAAATCGTGGACGCTACTTTTATATGTAGGGTCAATTATTTTGTCTGTTTTATGCATTACATCAGGAGATGTAGTTTTTATCCAAAGCCAGTTTGGGTTTTCATTTTCTTATGGTAGCAACCCAATGTTTAGCATTATTGTTGTATATTTTATTATAAATTTTCTATTAATGGCGTTTTTGCATTTAAGTTGGTGGCGCGCTGCTAGAACCCGACATGAAAAAAATCAATTATTATGGTTTAATTTATGCACATTTATAATTGCACCAATAGGATTTTTTACAGAATATGTTGCACCTGTGTTTTTTGGCTTTGTTGCTATCCCTATTGCATCTATTTTAGTTTTGTTGGTTTCTTTGCAACTGGCGGCTATTATGAGCGCGCATAGCAGTATGAGTATTAGTGTAAAAAATGTTTCAGAAGACATGTTTAAATCTATACCCATGCCTATTTTAATACTTGACCACGAAAATTTCATTATTCACTTAAACGATAATGCAGTAAGCATTTGGGGTGAAGACTCTATCGGTAAAAATGCTGCTGATTTATTTTTTGTAGATAAAAACCATCCAGATACTTCCTTTTTTGAAAAAGACTTTGTTGATGTTGCCGTATCTGTCGAAGTTCATTCGATAGTAAAGACTTACGATACATTGCTAAAAATATTGACGAACAAGCGCGGTGACATATATAGTAAAATAATGGCATTTAATGATATAACGGATGTATTAAGTGCACTTGCTTCTGCTGAAGAAGCGAGTAAGGCTAAAAGTGATTTTTTATCTAGAATGAGTCATGAAATACGAACACCTATGAATTCTGTATTAGGTATCACAGAAATACAACTTCAAAAGAATATTCACCCCCCAAAGACCGAAGAGGCTTTTTTACGCATTCATAGCTCTTCTAAAATGCTACTTTCAATCATTAATGACATCCTTGACCTCTCCAAAGTAGAAGCAGGTAAAATGGAAATAATACCAACTGTTTACGAAACGGCAAGCATGATTGTAGACACTGCGCAGTTAAACTTTATGTATATCGGTAATAAACCAATTGAATTTAATTTAACTGTAGATGAAAAAATGCCCGTCTATCTAATAGGTGACGAGCTTCGTTTAAAGCAAGTTTTAACAAATATTCTCTCTAACGCTTTTAAATATACAAAAGAAGGTAGAGTGAATTTGTCATTCGGTATAAAAAACAGCGATGAAACCGACAACATAATGTTGATTATTACTGTAAGCGACACCGGTCAAGGAATGACAAAAGAGCAAACCGACAGTTTGTTTGGTGAATTTGCCCGCTTTAATCTAGAAACCAATAGCAAGATTGAGGGTAGTGGTCTTGGCTTGGCTATTGTGCGTCAACTTGTCAATATGATGGGCGGAGATATTTACGTTGAAAGCGTTTACGGCAAAGGAAGCACTTTCACTATTTTACTACCTCAAAAGAAGGAAGGCGAAGGCGTTTTGGATGCCGAAGCCATTTTAAGCCTGCAAAATCTTAAGCATACACAAAGAAGCATAACCGAAATTCCCAAATTAGAATGCGAACCCATGCCATACGGCAGTGTGCTTGTTGTGGATGACGTAGAAACTAACTTGTATGTGGCAGAAGAAGCGTTAAAACCCTATAAGGTCGCTATTGAAACCGCAGAAAGCGGATTTGATGCCATCACAAAAATTGAGGCAGGAAAAGTGTACGACATTATATTTATGGACCATATGATGCCCGAAATGGATGGAATTGAAACTACAAAAATAATACGTGATATGGGATACGATAAACCCATTGTCGCGTTAACCGCCAACGCAATTAGCGGCTCAGATGAAATATTTATGAAAAATGGTTTTTCGGGCTTTCTTTCAAAGCCGCTTGACTTGCAACAATTAAATAAATATCTTTTAGAACTTATAAAAGATAAACATTCACACAATGCCGCTGAAATTACACATGACTTCGAAGAAGACGACTACACGGAATTCTATGGGGAAGGCAAGTTTGATTTGAAATCAGCTTTTTTACGTGATGCTAAAAAGGCAATTTCTATATTAGAACCTCTTTTAAAGCAGCAAGAATTAAGTTGCCCCAAAGACTTTAAGTCGTACACAACGCAAGTTCACTGTTTAAAAAGTGCCTTGTTCATTGTTGGGAAATCCGAGCTTTCAAAAATTGCAAGCGACTTGGAGGATGCTGGGCATAACTTAAATGCACCATATATTATATCTGAAACACCACAATTTTTGGCTAATTTATTAGAAGTAATAAAAGAATTTGAAACTTAAACGTGTCTCCTGCCGCCATAATTAGAAAATCCACACCTATCGAGGTGTGGATTTTCTAATTATACAACTCTTTTGGCAGTAATTACATGTTAAAAAATATTATATTTGATGATATAATATATAAAAAATAAATCGGAGGAAGATATGAAGGAAGCAAAAATTATGAGGTCATTTTTAGAAGAGTACGAACAAAACATTGTACCGAACATTGAAGCGATTGACGTTTTTTTAAAGTCTGCAAAGCCCCCATTTGATGTACATTGTGTAGCAGATTTGTTGTCTATTAACGAAAGTGAAATTTCGTCATTATTGAACCGAATTGGTATTAAGCATTTAGATAAAAGTGCTTTTCTACAAGTTATGTCAAACGGCAGCAGCAAACTTTGTAAAATGCTTAAAAAAGAAATTGAGCTAGGAAGTCCGCTTACGTACACAAGCTGGGAATTAGGGTACATATATAATTTAGATTATACCTCTGTAAAAAATGCATATAGAAAATTGCAAATTAAAGAAGCGACATCTTTTACAATGCCGCTTGTTTTTGCGCATATTTCGGTTTGAAGTATTCAGCTGACAATGGCGCATAGCCAACCACTTGCATCACTTTTAAACGCAAATTGAGGCATTTTGATGTTCAAAAGCGTTCCAAGCTGGGTTATGCACCATTGTCGTTTATGTTCCGCAAAATGTCACATACTTTTCTGAGGAGGATGTTGAGAATTTTCCATTAAACGTATATGGGTTACATAGGGCATATAAAAGTTCGCTGAAGGGTTTAAAATCGCCATTTTCAGCAGCATCAAGGGAGGCTTGCACAAAGTGGTTACGAGGGATAACGGCAGGGTTATGTTGGCGAATATTTTTTTGAGCATCTCCAACATTTTGACCATGGCGTTTAAGGCGAGCTTCCCAATTAGAGAGCCATTCTTGCAGGGGGGAATTACAGTTACCCGATTCGCTATTCGCAAATGTGTTAAATGTGTTAGTAAAATCTAATTTATTAAAGTGCATAATTTCTAGCAAGTCCCGCGCTAATTGAGCATCTAGCGAATCCTCGCCAACAAACCCCATTTTGCCGCGCATTTCGTCTAACCAATATTCATCAAATTTTGTTGCATAAAGATTAATTTCAATTTCTGCAAGTTTCACAGCCTCCGCCTTATCTTTGGATAAAAGCGGCAGTAAAGATTCTGAAAAACGTGCCAAATTCCAACCGCCAATCGCAGGCTGGTTTTTATATGAATATCGTCCATGTTGGTCTATGGAGCTAAATACAGTTTCAGGGTCATAAGCATCCATAAAGGCACAAGGTCCAAGGTCGATTGTTTCGCCGCATATAGACATATTATCTGTATTCATAAC
>WRBU01000040.1 GCA_009784355.1 Defluviitaleaceae bacterium | reverse complement strand
TCACGCATTTTTTCTATTTGCTTTGCATTTTTAACTATTATTCCCATGACCAAACTTCTCTTCCAACTGCTTTATGAGTTGTTGTGTAATCTCGCCTATATCGCCTTTGCCGTTAATACTTATCAATATACCTTTACGGCGATAGAAGTCGATAATAGGGTCTGTTAGGTCGTGGAATAGCTGCAAACGGCGTTTTACTGTTTCCATTGTGTCATCAGGACGTTGATATAGCTCAGTGCCGCACTTGTCGCAAATGCCATGCTTTTTAGGAGGCAAAAAGACTGTGTGGAACATCTCTGTACATTTTGGGCAAACAGTACGCCCTGTAATACGTTGAATAATTTCGTCGTCTGGGCAACTTATACTGATTGCTACTTCAATTGGGGCAGCAATGCGGTTGCAGATGGCATCCAAAGCCAAGGTCTGTGAGAAGGTACGTGGAAAACCATCCAAAATAAAATTATCTTCTTCAGACAAAATGCCCTCGACAACAGACAGCATTAACTCGTCAGGAACGAGGTCGCCTCTGTCCATAAGTCTTTTTACGGCACGTGACAGCACATTGTCCTTTTTTACTTCCTCCCTCAAAACGTCACCTGTGGAAATATGCTTAAGGTTAAAATGCTCTATCAAAGCCTTTGCTTGTGTGCCTTTGCCAGCACCTGAAGGTCCTAAAATTACCAATCTCATAATATCCCTCACTCATGTAGGGGACGCCGCCTTTGTGGGGCGTCCCGTTCGGGTTTCATTGGTTATACTATCCCATTAAAAATCATGGACTGCTTTCCATGTATTAAATTGGAATTAGCATTACTGCGATAAAAATCCTTTGTAGTTACGCATCAAAAGCTGCGATTCTAGCTTTTTAACGATTTCCAGTGCAACACCTACAACGATGATTATAGTTGTACCGCCAAAGCCAATTGGGATTCTAAATATCCATTCCATAACAATAGGGGCTATGGCTACCATAGCATATGCAGTTGCACCGACCCAGCTCATACGGCTAACCGTGCGCTGTATAAACTCACTCGTTGGTTTACCTGGGCGTATACCAGGTATAAATCCGCCATTTTTCTTCAAATTTTCCGCCATTTCCACTGGATTAATGGAAAACGAAGCATAGAAAAACGTAAAGGCAAATATTAAAATAATATAAATTGGTGCGCCGATTGGGCTAGAAACTGCAAGAATTTCAGACGCTCTAGCTAACCAGTCTACATTTGGAAAGAAATTACCAAGCATTTCCGGAAAGCCTAAAATGCTCATTGCAAAAATGATAGGCAGTACACCGGCAAGGTTTACCTTAATTGGTATAAAGCTGGATTGTCCGCCATACATTTGGCGACCCACCATTTTTTTGGAATACTGCACAGGTAATTTTCTTTGTCCTTCGCCTATTAATGCTGTAAAACCAACAATTACAACGAACAAAACGAGTATAACGATAACAGCTACTGCATTCCAAATTGTACCTATTGACGCATCGTATAGCATCAAAACGCCGCCTGGCAACGCTGAAAGAATGTTTGCAAAAATAATGAAAGAAGCACCGTTGCCCAAACCTTTTTCGGTTAGAAGCTCAGAGAGCCACATAATGAACATTGTTCCCGCTATCATAGTTAATGCCGCAACAAAATGAATATAAATATTCCAATGTGAAAAAGCATCACGCCAAGCAAAAGTCATACCAAAAGCCTGCAAAGCAGCCATAGCTACAGCAAGAATACGGGTTATTTGGTTAATTTTTTTGCGGCCTTCTGCGCCATCCTTTTTAAGTTGCTCTAGCTTCGGTACAGCAACAGTAAGAAGCTGCATTATAATGGATGCAGTGATGTATGGACCTATACCCATAGTGAATATAGTTCCCCACTCGCCGCCAACAAGCATAGCAAGCATACCGCCGCCGCCGCCAAAGTCGCCTCGCATTATCCCCATATCAATTCCAGGAACAGGAATTACAGAGCCAATCCTAAATATCAGCAGCACCATCAAAATGTACAGCAGCTTGTTGCGAATATCTTTAATTTTCCAAGCATTTGAAAATACGCCAAACATTAAATCACCTCTGCTGTGCCGCCTGCAGCCTCAATTTTTTCTTTTGCACCTTCGCTAAACGCATCTAGCTTAACATTAAGTTTTTTGCTTATTTCGCCTTCACCTAATAACTTTATGCCGTCACGCTTGTTAGACACAAGTCCTTTTGACTTTAACGCCGCATAATCCACTGTGTCGCCATCATTAAACACATCCAAATGGAAAATATTTATAGTGATGATTTCAAGGCTATTGCGGTTTTTAAAGCCACGTTTTGGTAAACGACGGAATAGTGGTAATTGACCACCCTCAAAAAGCGGCCTTGTTCCACCGCCAGAGCGAGATTTTTGACCATCCCGACCACGACCGGCCAATTTGCCGTTACCGCTACCATGTCCCCTGCCTTTTCTCCAAGCCTTCGTTTTTGAGCCTGGTGCTGGGCTAAGCTGACCTAGTTGCATACATTTCACCTCCACATTTTATTTCTAAACCAAAGAGCGAAGTAGCAGTTTTGCTACTAGCACTCATCTCTATGCCTCTTCTACTTTTACAAGATGATGCACTTTTTTTAGCATCCCACGTATAGCAGGATTATCTTTTTGGACAACGGTAGAATTAACCTTTCCCAAACCCAAAGCCTTAATGTTAAGCCTTTGTTTTGGTTTGGTGCCAGCCAAACCTCTTACCAAAGTGATTTTTAATTCAGCCACTTTAATTTCCTCCTAGCTTACACCGTGAGCTCTTCAACGCTTTTCCCACGAAGACGAGCAATTTGTTGCGGTGTTTTAAGATTTTTTAAGCCGTCAAAAGCAGCTGCAACCACATTGTGTTTTGTTCTAGAACCAATACATTTGGTAACAATATTTTTGATACCAGCAAGTTCCATAACAGCACGCACGGGCGAACCAGCAATAATACCAGTACCAGCCGGTGCAGGGCGCATAACCACATTAGAAGCCCCGTAATGACCAACAAATCTGTGGAAAATACTGTCGTTTTCATCTCTTTCCACATAAATCATATTCTTTTTGGCGTCTTCTTTGCCTTTGCGGATAGCTTCTGTTGTTTCTGCCGCTTTACCAAGCCCATATCCTACATGTCCGTTGCCGTCACCAACAACAACAAGCGCAGAAAAGCTCATGGTTCTACCGCCTTTAACAACTTTGGTAACACGCTTTATCGCTACCACTCTATCCATAATGTCTAAGGCATTAGCATCTATTTTTTTACTCATGCTACCTCCTTAAAATTGTAGACCGGCTTCGCGGGCCGCTTCTGCCAAGGCTTGCACCTTGCCGTGATACTTATACCCCGCTCTGTCAAACACCACATTGGTGATGCCGATAGCCTGTGCCTTTTTACCAATTGTTTCGCCAACAATTTTAGCCGCCTCTACGTCAGAGGTCTTTTGTAAACGTGATGCCACGTCTTTTTCCATAGTGCTTGCAGCACAAAGGGTGTGTCCTTTTGCGTCGTCTACTATTTGCGCGTACATATGCATATTAGAGCGGAAGACCACCAAACGTGGCTGACAAGCTGTACCAGCCAGTTTGTTTCTAATCCGCAGATGCCTTCTTTTTCTCGCAATTTTGCGAGCAGGCTTCTTTATCATATGGCTACGACTCCTTCCTCATAACTTACTTACCTATTTTTTACCAGACTTACCAGCCTTGCGGCGCACGTGTTCACCTTGATAGCGAATGCCTTTACCCTTATATGGTTCTGGCTCACGTTTCGCGCGGATATTTGCAGCATACTGACCTACTTTTTCTTTGTCAATGCCTGATACGTGTATTTTTGTGTTGCCTTCTACTTCGCTAGTAATACCCTCGGGGTCTTCCATCTCAACAGGATGAGAGTAACCAAGCGTAAGCGTTAGCTTATTGCCAGCTTTTGCAGCACGATAACCAGTACCAATAATTTCAAGGCTCTTTTTGTATCCAGCAGTAACACCAACAACCATGTTGTCTATAAGCGTACGAGTCAAACCGTGCAAAGAACGTATTTTTTTCAAATCGCTCGGACGGGTAACTTCCATAACGCCGTTATCAATCGTGATTGTAATTTCAGGTGCAAGCTGGCGGCACAATGTGCCTTTTGGACCTTTAACAGTCATAAAATTGCCTTCTTCCAGCTTAACATCAACGCCAGCAGGAATTGTAATAGGCATTTTTCCAATTCTTGACATAATCTTACTCCTTTTCGCCGCTTTTTCTGTCAATTAGCAGCAATATTTTTTAGGCAACCTCTATTACTCTGCCTTCGTCAGATTTTTGAGCATAATTTTTCAAAGATTGGTGCTTGACGAAAACGGGCATACTCACAGGTACGGCGTTTTTGGCAAGTGCTAATATTTGGGAAATTTGTCAAAAATATAGTGGAATGAGGTTAATAGAGTTGTCTTTACCAAATATAAGCTATAACTTCGCCGCCAACTCCCGCAGTGCGCGCTTGTCTGTCGGTCAAAAGCCCTTGATTTGTGGAAACGATAGCGCAGCCCAAACCATTTAAAACCTTTGGTATGTCATCACTGCCAGCGTAAACACGCAAGCCTGGTTTAGAAATACGCTTTATTCCACTAATAACCTTTTCGTTTTTATCACGACCATATTTTAATGTGATACGAATATTTTTCTTTACTGCGTCACCTACAATCTCATAGCCTTTTACATAGCCTTCATCAACCAAAATTTTGGTGATAGCTTCTTTTGTGCGTGATGCAGGAATATCCACAGTTGTGTGTCTTGCAGAATTAGCATTGCGTATACGTGTAAGCATATCTGCAATAGGATCACTCATTGCCATTTAACTTTACCTCCTTATAGAGTATTGCGGTTTCGGATACGGGCGGCAACCCCACATTGCTTACGCAATGTGTAAGACCACCCCTACAATGCCTACCAAGAGGCCTTGCGAACGCCTGGAATTTGTCCTTTATATGCCAATTCTCTGAAACAAATACGGCATATAGCGTATTTACGCAATACAGAGTGCGGTCTGCCGCAAAGTTTACAACGGCTATACTCTCTTACTTTAAATTTTTGTTTGCGTTGTTGTTTAACAACCATAGCCTTTTTAGCCAATTTACTAACCTCCTACGAATTGCGCTTATAGGGCATTCCGAAAAGCCTTAACAGTTCGTGTGCCTCTTCGTCGCTTTTTGCGGTGGTCACGATAATCACGTTCATACCACGGATTTTGTCAATCTTTTCGTACGAAATTTCTGGGAAGATGATTTGCTCTTTAATTCCAAGGGTATAATTACCGCGACCGTCAAATGCTTCACCAGAAACCCCTTGAAAGTCACGCACACGAGGAAGTGCCACAGAAATCACTCTGTCCAAAAAGCTGTACATTTTATCGCCACGAAGTGTTGTTTTTACGCCAATTGGCATACCTTCACGTAATTTAAAATTTGCAACAGATTTTCTAGCCAAAGTTGGTACTGGCTTTTGTCCTGTTATGATGGCTATGTCACCAAGGCAGGCTTCCATTGCTTTTGCATTTTCTTTTGCTTCGCCCAAACCAACATTGACAACAATTTTATCAATTTTTGGTACAGCCATTTTATTTTTGTACGCAAATTTTTCCATCATAGCAGGAACAATTTCATTTTCGTACATTTGTCTAAATCTTGTCACCTTTAATTCTCCTTTCAGCCTTGGGAAAATACCAAGACCCGAGACAGTCTGGATATTAATCGATAGTTTCGCCGGTGGACTTTGCCACACGTTTTTTCACTTTTACATTCTTGCCATTTTTTTCAATAGTTTCTACCGAAAATCCAATTTTGGTTGGCTTGCCTTTATGCATATACGCCACATTAGACACATGCATAAAAGCCTCTTTTTCGATAATGCCACCTTGAGGGTTTTGTTGGTTGGCTTTTGTGTGCTTTTTAATCATGTTTGCACCCTCAACCATAACTTTGCCTTTTTTGTGGTCTACCGCCATAACCTTGCCTTGTTTGCCTTTGTCTTTGCCAGTGGTTATAATAACGGTGTCATTAAGTTTAATTCTCGCTGCCATTTTCATAACCTCCTTATAAGACTTCTGGTGCAAGAGAAAGAATCTTCATATATTGCTTATCACGAAGCTCCCTTGCAACCGGACCAAAAATTCTTGTTCCACGTGGGTTTTTATCATCTTTAATAATAACCGCAGCATTGTCGTCAAAGCGAACATAGCTGCCGTCTGCACGACCAACCATTTTTTTGGTGCGTACAACAACGGCTTTAACAACCTCACCTTTTTTTACAACGCCGCCGGGTGTTGCATCTTTTACGGATGCGATAATAACATCGCCAACACCTGCATATCTACGACCAGAGCCGCCAATAACACGTATGCACATAATTTCTTTGGCACCGCTGTTATCCGCCGCAACAAGTCTTGTTTGTTGTTGAACCATATTTTTTCTCCTTTCCCGCTGCGCTTAAAAGCACCCAAGGGATTTACTTCGGGATTACTTCGCTCTTTCTAAAATTTCTACTAAACGCCAACGCTTATCTTTTGAAAGCGGACGGCATTCCATAACACGCACTTTATCGCCAATGCCACAATCGTTATTTTCGTCATGTGCTTTTAGCTTGTACGTACGTCTAACAATTTTTTTATACTTTGGATGGCGAAGGTTTGCTTCAACAGCCACAACTACGGTTTTATCCATTTTGTCGCTGGTAACCACGCCAACTCTTGTTTTGCGCAAATTTCTTTGTTCTACTGCTTGAGCCACGTTTTACCTCCTCTACGGGAAAATTGTATCCCCTACGCAATTTAATCTATGCCAAGCCACGCTCATTGCGAGTAATCACTGTTTTAATTCTGGCAATATTGCGCTTTACCTCTTTTATTCTTGCGGTATTGTCTAGCTGGTTGGTGGCGTTTTGAAGACGCAGATTAAACAGCTCTTTTTTCGCACCCACAAGCTCTGCTTGCAGCTCACTTGAGGATTTTGTTGACAATTCCGAAAGATATTCTTTACTTCTCACAGCACATCACCAACTTCCTTATTCATTTGCAGCCGCAGCTTTTTTTGCTTCGACCTTTTTCAAATTATCCTCAGCTTTTTTATCAAGCTCACGGTCTAATTCTTCTCTGCCATAAATCTTGCATTTTACAGGCAGTTTATGCATAGCAAGGCGCAAGGCTTCCCTTGCTGTTGCTTCCGCAACACCATTAAGTTCAAACATTACACGACCAGGCTTGACAACAGCCACCCAATATTCAGGAGCACCTTTACCTTTACCCATCCGTGTTTCAGCAGGCTTCGCCGTAATTGGCTTGTCTGGGAAAATTTTAATCCAAACATTACCGCCACGTTTGATATAACGAGTCATAGCTATACGAGCAGATTCTATTTGATTGGACGTAATCCAGCCCGGTTCTTGGGCAACAAGACCAAAATCACCATAGATTATGCGGTTGCCTTTAAGGGCTTTGCCTTTCATGCGTCCACGGAATTGCTTACGTCTTTTTACTCTTTTTGGCATTAACATTAGTTCCTGCCTCCTCTTGCGTTATTTCCACCACTTCTTGGTGCGTTGCCACCTCTGCCGCCACGGTCATTACGACCACGACCTCTGCCATCACGACCTTGTGATACAGGCGGAATGCTTGGCTCTTTTGCTGCAGTCATTCCTGGCAAAATTTCACCTTTATATACCCAAACTTTTACACCCAATTTGCCGTATGTGGTATCTGCTTCTGCAAATCCATAGTCAATATCCGAGCGAAGTGTTTGTAGTGGGAT
>WRBU01000039.1 GCA_009784355.1 Defluviitaleaceae bacterium | reverse complement strand
TTTCATATTCCGCACGAAGTCCTTACGGGCATTTCAAACCGTATTACACGTGAAATTTCGGGGGTGTCGCGTGTGGTTTATGACATAACTTCCAAGCCGCCAGGGACGGTCGAGTGGGAATGAAAAAGCAAGGGTTATGAGCACGATGCGCTATTTTAGAAGTGATTAGCAACAAAAACTCAAAAATTTTTTTGATAGATAGAATTTACAAAAACTTTACACAAATACCATTCCATTTTGACAATGGGGTGGTATTTTTAGTTTGCGTAAATAAAATTAGAAAAAATTTGGAGGAAGTAAAATGTTTAAAAAAGCAATCAAAACTGTTTTGGGGTTTGCGGCAACTGCAACTTTGGGATTGGCACTTGTTGCTTGCGGTGGTAATAACGATAGCGATACCACGCCAACGACAACTGCGCCCACAAACGAATCTGGAAGCGCGGGCGGAACTGTTATTGTTGCAGGTTCAACAACAGTAGCACCCGTTGCACAGGCTTTGGCCGATGCCTTTATGGCAGCCCATTCAGGCTACACAGTTGAAGTGCAAAGTATGGGAACAGGCGCAGGAATGACAGCGGCCATTGAAGGCGTTGCAGACATTGGTCTTGCAAGTCGCAATCTAAATGCAGATGAGCTTGTAACCCTTGATTATCAAACTTTTGCGATTGATGGAATTGTAGTTATTACCCACGAATCAAACCCTGTAAGCAACTTAACTTATGAGCAAATTCGCAATATCTTTTTGGGCAACATCACTAACTGGTCCGAAGTTGGCGGCAATAATGCTTCAATAATTGTCATTTCACGCGAATCGGGCTCTGGGGCTCGCGGGTCTTTTGAGTATTTGGCAAATGTTGTTGATGACGTTATGTATGACCTTATTGGGCAGGGCTCTAATGGAGTGCTAACAAGTGTTGAAGCTAATGCAAACGCAATTGGTTATGTTACATACGGTCTTGTTGCTGGCCGCCGCGTGTCTGCTGTATCTGTTGATGGCACGCCATTTTCTGGGGCTGCTGCTGCAAACGGAAGCTATCCCTTTGCAATTGGATTTCATATGGCATTTCAGCAATCTGGGGTCAATGCCGCAACTCAAACTTTCCTTGATTGGGCAATGTCGTCTGCAGGTCAAGCTGTTGTTGCAGCAGAAGAGTATGTTCCTGCTGTTTCTAATTAATAAGGAGATGACCATCTAATGGATTCTGCTATACAACAAAAAACCAGCAGGAGAGTTAGGGCAATAGAGGTTACCACCAAAATACTATTTTTGGTGTGTAGTCTCGTTGCCGCTCTAACTCTTCTTTTGATTATATTCTTTATATTCTCAAATGGTATTCCTGCAATTATGGAAGTTGGTGCTATTAACTTTTTAACAGGCCGCACGTGGACTCCAACCCACAGCACAAATCCGCAATTTGGTATGCTTCCTATGCTTTATGCCACATTTATTTCAACCATAATTGCATTTATACTAGGCTCTAAAATTGGCAAATGGGGAGCAATTTATTTGATGTTTTTTTGCCCAAAAAAGATTTATCGCCCAATTAAGACTATGGTGGAGCTTTTGGGGGGTATACCATCGGTATTGTACGGGTTTTTTGGTGTTGCGGTTATTTTGCCTTTTATCCGTAACAATTTCGGCGGCACGGGTAATTCGCTTTTGGCGGCTATAATAATACTTACAATGATGATTTTGCCAACAATAATAAATCTTGGCGAAGCTGCAATACGTGCTGTGCCCAATCATTTTTATGAAGGTGCATTATCCCTTGGGGCTTCTAAAACCGAATCGATTTTCAAGGTGGTTGTGCCTGCGGCAAAAGGCGGAATTAACGGAGCTTATATATTAGGGATTGGCCGTGCGGTGGGTGAAACAATGGCGGTTATTATGGTGGCGGGCAATGTGTCGCGTATGCCTGGCACGTTAGGGGATTTTTTTCAAACCAGCACCCTGCTTGCCCCTGTGCGGACGCTAACGTCGGGTATCGCAATGGAAATGAGCTATGCATCGGGTCTTCACCGCGACACATTATTTGGCATTGGGGTTGTTTTGTTCATCATTATAATTTCGCTAAATCTAACCCTTGCAATACTTAATAGAAATCAAACTAATTATGCCAAAGAATCCTAGGGGGAAATATGTCAAGTAAACGCAAAATAATCAACATTTTAAATCATGCAAGAGTGTACTTTGGCATTGGGGTATCCCTTGCTATTCTTTTATCAATTTTGCTTTTAATAATTATTAACGGCATTCAAAGCCTTAGCTTTGAATTTGTATTTTCTTTAAGTGCGCCACGAGGCTTTAGCCTTATGCCTATGATTATAAACACATTTATAATTGTTATATTCGCTTTGGTGATTGCATTGCCCCTAGGGATTGGGGCGGCAATATATCTTAATGAATACGCAAAACCAAATTCAAATGTGGTTAAAGTTGTGCGGGCTTGCATCGTTACATTAAGCGGAATACCCTCGATAATTTATGGATTATTTGGATTTTTGTTTTATGTTATAGCATTAGGGTGGACTTGGTCGTTGCGGGCAGGTATATTTACCGTTTCCATTATGATTTTGCCAATCTTGATACGCTCTACCGAAGATGCTCTGCGGGCTATCCCAGTGAGTTATAGAATGGGTAGTTATGCTCTTGGGGCTGGTAAGTTTCACACCATACGCAAAGTTGTTGTGCCGGCGGCAATTAATGGTATATTGGCATCTGTGATTCTATCCATTGGTCGTGTAGTGGGCGAAACTGCGGCACTTTTGCTAACGGCAGGAACACTTTTAGACATGCCGCAAAACTTAAGCTCTTCGGGCGCAACCCTTTCTGTATTTATGTATTTAATAACTGTTGAGCATGGCGATATGCAACGGGCATATGCCACGGCATTGGTGCTGATGACATTTGTGCTGGGGCTAAATCTTCTTGCTAATTTTATTGCGAGAAAACTTAAGAAAGTGTAGAGGAATAAATTATGACCGCATTTGAGATTAACAACGTAAACTTATTTTACTCAGATTTTCAGGCTTTGCATGATGTCAACCTTAAAGTTAATAAGCATGAGATTACAGCGTTTATTGGGCCTTCGGGCTGTGGTAAATCCACGCTTTTGCGTGCTTTAAACCGAATGAATGACCTTATTGACGGTTGCCGTGTTGAAGGCGAAGTTTTGCTTAATGGGGTTGATATTTATAAAGAAATGGATGTTAATGTGTTGCGTAAAAGGGTGGGAATGGTGTTTCAAAAGCCTAATCCCTTTCCAATGAGCGTGTACGATAATATTGCCTATGGTCCACGGGTGCACGGCATAAAGTCTAAACCCCAACTTAATGAAATTGTGGAGCGTTGCTTACGTGATGCGGCAATTTGGGATGAAGTTAAAGACAGGCTTAAAAAGAGTGCTTTGAGCTTGTCTGGTGGGCAGCAGCAACGCCTTTGCATTGCTCGGAGTCTAGCCGTGCAGCCCGATGTTCTATTGATGGACGAACCTACATCAGCTCTTGACCCCATCTCCACCGCAAAAATTGAGGAGCTGGTTATCCAGCTTAAAAAGCAATATACTGTAGTAATTGTTACGCATAACATGCAACAAGCCACACGCATATCCGACAACACGGGCTTTTTTCTGATGGGCGAGATGATTGAATACGGCAAAACAAGCGACATATTTTCCGTACCCAGCGACAAGCGCACAGAGGACTATATCACAGGGAGGTTTGGTTGATGAGAGGCAGATTTGATAAGCAATTAGAGCAGCTGAATGATATGCTGCTTGATATGGGGGCGCATATCGAAAAAGCGATTGCAATGGCAAAGCAGGCACTTTTGGAGCGTGATATAGAGCTTGCAAAAAAAGTTAGCAAACTTGAGGATGATATTGACCAAAAGGAAAAGGACATAGAGGGGCTATGTATGAAGCTACTATTGCAGCAACAACCCGTGGCCCGTGATTTACGCCTAATTTCTGCCGCCCTTAAAATGTTGACTGATATGGAGCGCATCGGCGACCAAGCCAGCGACATTGCCGAGATTGTAGCAGAGAGCACTCCTGTACTCACACAGCCACAATTTGCCGAGATGGCGGATGCTGTTATCAAAATGGTAATGCAGAGCGTGGAAGCCTTTGTTAAAAAGGATTTGCAAATGGCCAAAGATGTGATAAAATATGATGATGTGGTGGACGGGTTGTTTGAATCGGTCAAAGTTGAACTTATTGAGCTTATCCGCGCAGATGCCACCAGCGGTGAACAAGCCCTTGACCTTTTGATGGTGGCAAAATATTTTGAGCGCATAGGCGACCATGCTGTAAACATCGCAAAATGGGCAAGATACTCCATAGCTGGGAGGAAGAAAAGTGAGCCAAAAAATAGTGCTGGTTGAAGATGATGACGATATTAGGGAAATTGTGCTGTATGCCTTGCACCAAGCGGGGTTTGAAGCTCTTGGATTTGCCAGCGGGGCAGGGGTGCTTGTGCATCCCGTACCCGATTTATATATTCTTGACATCATGCTCCCTGACGAGGATGGGTTGTCAATACTTAAAAAAATCCGCGGGGTAAGCTCGGTTCCTGTCATCATGCTGACTGCAAAAGGTAGTGAGCATGACAAGGTAAAAGGGCTTGATTTGGGTGCAGATGACTATATTGCCAAGCCCTTTGGGGTTATGGAGCTTATCTCTCGCATTAAAGCCCTTCTTCGCCGAAGCGGCGGGGTGCAAAAGGAACTTGCGCTTTCACATGGGGGCATTACTATCGACCATGCCAAGCGTCAGGTGCTGGCAAGCGGTACACCCGTAGCCCTGACTTTTAAGGAATACGAATTGCTGCACTACCTAATGACGAACAAAGGTATTGCTTTAAGCCGTGATAAAATTGTGGATGTTGTGTGGGGCTATGATTTTGAGGGTGAAAGCCGCACTGTGGACATGCATATCAAGAGTTTGCGTCAAAAGTTGGGGATGGCAGGCGAGCATATCAAAACCTTGCGGGGCGTGGGATATAAGCTAGGAGAGTAATAAACCTCCACAGAAATTATCTTCCGCCGTCTTTTCGACTTATTTTTCACTAGGACTGTGTTGTCTCCTCCTAGCAGATATTAGGCATATGTATCGTCGGTGCTTCCTTGCCTAGTAAAAAACGCTCGTAAATCCGACGAAATCTAATTCCCGCGGAGGTCTAATCATGCAAAAACGCATTTATTGGAACTTTGTGTTGTTGGTACTATTTTGTATTTTGTTGCTGGCAGGCTCGTTTAGCCTGCTTTTTTGGAATACGGCAAGAAACAGAGAAATGGCGGCAATTAAAACGCAAGCCCACGCCATGACGGGGCATGAGATAGACGAAGTAACCCGCATCACTATTATTGGCACAGATGGCATAATTATCACCGACAGCCACGGAGCGGCGGGCAGTCGTGGCGACCGCGAAGAAGTGATGGAAGCCCTAGCCTATGGCAGCGGTGAAGCAGTACGCCACTCCGCCACCCTCGGCGGTGCGACATTCTACTACGCTGTGCGGTTGGATGATGGCGATATACTGCGCCTATCCCGACCACTTAACACGCTGGGCGAGGTTTTCACCACCATAACCCCAGCTTTATTTGCAATCACTGCTGTCATTCTCGCCCTTGCCCACCTCATAGCCCGCCATCAACTGCACAAAATAATCCAACCTGAAATTGACCGACAACTTGCAACCCAGCAACAAGCCGAAAAACAACGTAAGGAATTTTCTGCCAATGTGTCGCACGAGCTTAAAACGCCGTTAACCACCATTACCGCCCTATCTGACATGATGGCAGGCGGCATGGTTAAGCCCGAGGACTATGCCCCATTTGCTGTAAGAATTAACACTCAAGCACAGCGTCTTGTCGGCATCATTGACGAAATAATATCGCTATCTGAATTTGATGAGGGCAAGGTGGAGCGTAACTTTGTCCCATTTGACGTTCACGCCCTAGCCCAGTCTGTCGTAGCATCCTTGCACGACCGCGCTTTTGAAAAGAATGTAACAGTTGAGCTTGTTGGTCAATCAGTCACCCTAACTGCCAATGCTCGTCTTATTGATGAGTTGCTCTACAATTTAATCGACAATGCAATAAAATATAATATAGACGGCGGAAAAGTAACTGCTTTAATCGGCACAAACACAATCACAGTAAAAGACACAGGAATTGGAATCCCGCAAGAACACCACAGCCGTATTTTTGAAAGATTTTATCGAGTGGACAAATCCCGCTCCAAGGCCACAGGCGGTACGGGGCTAGGACTTGCTATTGCCAAACACATTGTCGAGCATCACGGCGGCACAATCACACTTGAAAGTGAAGAGGGCAAAGGAACAACAATAACTTGCTGCTTTTTTGCGGAAGTATAAGTAATACCAACTTGCAATCAAAACAATACCAACTGACTTGTCTTTTTACCCTTCGTCTTGCAACAAAAATACTGCGTCATTTAGCATTGTTTTGATTGTAAGTTGATATAAGCACGATTTACTTCAATCCAATCCTTGTGACCAAGAGGACGAGCTTTGCTCGCCTTTTATGTTGATTTTATGCTAAAATGTGGTATACTATGGTTAAGGAGTGATATGAATTGGAGAATTATAGATTGATAGAAGAAAAAGAGCTGTCGCATATTGGTTGTTATGGACGGCTTTATGAGCATGTTTCTGGGGCAAAGGTAATGCATCTTGCAAGCGAAGATGAAAACAAGGTGTTTAGTGTTGCTTTTAAAACGCCGCCCGTGGACGACACGGGTATTGCGCACATCATGGAGCATTGTGTTTTGGCGGGGAGCAAAAAATATCCGCTAAAAGACCCATTTATGCAGTTGTCAAATGGGTCTTTGTATACTTTTTTAAATGCATTTACCTATCCCGACAAGACTGTTTACCCTATTGCAAGCGTAAATGATACAGACTTTTTAAACTTGATGGATGTTTATTGTGATGCAGTGTTTTTCCCCATGGCATATGAGAGGGAGTTTGCGCTGTGGCAAGAAGGCTGGCATTATCAGCTGGAAGGCGGTGATTTGAAATATAATGGCGTGGTATATAACGAAATGAAAGGGGCTTTTGGCGACCCTTACCGCCTTCTGTATTCTGTTTTGGATAAGGCTTTGTTTGCAGACAGCACCTACCGTTTTGAAAGCGGCGGCGACCCTGCCGCCATACCCAATATTGATTATGACTATTTTCTGTATTTTCACAAAAAGCACTATCGCCCCGAAAATGCTTTGATATATTTTTACGGAAACATGGATATTGAGCATTGCTTTAAAAAGTTGGATGAAGACTATTTATCAAAGTTTGAGAGGGTTGGTGTACAAATTGATATTGTGCCGCAACCCGCACTTGATGAACCCGTTTTTGTGGAGTGTGAGTATTCTGTAACTGATGAGGAAGATTTGGACGAAAATTATATGGCGGCTAATTATATTTTCTCGTCAGAAATGACATCTTTGGAGGCGGCATCGTTTCGTGTGCTTAATTATATTTTAATGAATACGCCCGCGTCACCTTTGTATAAGGCGATGGTTGAGGCAGAAATTGGCGAAGATATTGCGGGGCAATTCTCGCTAGACACACTACACCCCAGTTGGGGTGTGTCAATGTGTAATTCTAATATAACAACCAGAGAGCTTGCGGCGTTTTTAAACGAGCAACTATCAAAAATTGTGCAAGAAGGATTGAATATAGACTTTGTAAATGCATGTCTAAATTTTTTGGAATTTCAAGCAAAAGAAGAAGATTATGGTTCAAGTTCGCCAAAAGGGCTTGTTTACAACATCCGTGTGCTTTCCAAATGGCTTTACGATAAATCCCCTTGGGAGCCTTTAATGGGCATAAAATATTTAGAGCAAATTCGTGAGCTTGCGG
>WRBU01000038.1 GCA_009784355.1 Defluviitaleaceae bacterium | reverse complement strand
ATTTTCCAACTATCTTCTTTCCACTAAAAATTTAATGGATGTTCTTGATTCTCCGCCAATTTCTATTTGGTCAAAGGCGGGGACACTTACAAGGTCAATGCCGTTTGGCGCAACATACCCACGGGCTATTGCGATTGATTTTACCGCCTGATTAACAGCGGCTGCGCCAATTGTTACTACTTCAACGGGCTTGCCGCCGCGTATAACAGCAGCAATAGCACCAGCTACAGATTTTGGTACAGAACTCGCTGAGACTTTTAGAGTTTCCATAATATCCTCCTTGGTATAAAGTTTGCTTGTTTTTTAATATAATATCATAATATTGTCGTTTTGTAAAGGGGAATTTATGAAACAACTTCCGCATCCAAAAAGTTTGACAGTTGGGCAAAAAGCGGCGGTAATTGCGCCGTCTTCGCCCGTAACTTCTAAACATTTAATACATTTTGCAATTTCGTATCTAAAAACAATAGGCATCGTCCCAGTGCTTGGGGAAAGCTGCAATATGAAAAATGGCTACCTATCGGGCAGTGACGACGCACGTGCAAAAGATGTAAATTGGGCTTTTTCGGACGAAAATATTTCTGCGGTTTTTTGTTTGCGTGGGGGCTATGGAGTGCAGCGTATTTTGGACAAAGTCAATTTTGAAGTCATGCGCAAAAATCCAAAGCCCCTTTTTGGATACAGCGACATTACAGCACTACACACCGCCATCAACCAAAATGCAGGCTTTATTACATACCACACCCCCATGCTTGGCACACAAAATTTTATGACAGCAAATGAATACACCCTGCGCTGTTTTCACCACTTTATTTTCAATCCATCTCCAAAGTCATACCAAAATCCCATTGAGCAACCGTGGAGATTTTTAAACAAAGGCATGGGGGTAGGACAGCTTTGCGGCGGAAATCTTTCCATAATCGCATCATCGCTTGGCACTCCCTTTGAAATAAATACGACAGGTAAAATTCTTTTTATTGAAGAAATTGGAGAAGAGCCGTATAAAATCGACCGCATGTTGAACCATCTGCGGCTGGCTGGCAAATTAGACGCATGTGCCGGCATGATTTTTGGTTCGTTTACAAACTGCGAGCCAAAGGAGTACGAACAAAGCCAAACCATCCCCGAAATTATAAATGATTTGGGGCTTGACATTCCTATTTTATATAACTTTGCTTGTGGGCACACCTTCCCCACAGCCAGCCTGCCAATGGGTGCAATGGCAAGGCTTGACTCCTTTGCAGGCACTTTTGAGGTGTTGCAATGAAAGCAATAGTAAAAATGCCCGTCGCTCCTTTATTTTCAGAGCCAAACAACAAAAGCGAAAGAACGGATGAAATCTTACATGGCTGGCAGGTTGAAATTTTAGCAGTCCACGGGGATTTTTTTGAGGTACTGACGGATTATGGCTACAAAGGTTTTGTGGGCGGAGATACTTTAACTCTTGATGCGCACCCAAATTATTTTCAAGAACTGCACAGCTTACAAGTCATAGCAACAAATTTTGCAGACATTGTTGCGGAAGCAAATGTACGCTCAAACGCAATTTGCACATTGCCTCGGGGAAGTTTTGTTTATGCTCTTGAAATTTTGACTGACTACACCGCTGTTTTGCTTGCGAACAAAGCCACGGCATATGTGCGGAATGAGGTGCTGCAAAAACCAGCAAAGCAAGATAACGAAAAGTTGCTTCGTAAAGAGTTGGTAAACACCGCAAAACTCTATCTTGGCACACAGTACCGCTGGGGCGGCAAAACGCCTCTGGGCATAGACTGCTCTGGGCTTACCTTCATGGCATACCGTCAAAGCGGCATATCCATTTGGCGTGATGCGGTTTTTAAGGAAGGCTTTGGCATTAAAAAAATCCCTTTGGAGCAAGCAAAAAAGGGAGACCTCGTTTATTTCCCGGGACATATTGCAATGCTTGCGGATGACGAAAAAAACATAATCCACAGCTCTTTTGCAAAAAACGGTGTAGCCGTGGAAAGCCTGCTTGCAAACCCGAAACTTTCCCAAAATATTTTATATTGCGCAAGCCCAATTTTTGTGGTATAATGTCCGCATGAAAAAACAATGGTATAGGCAATGGCATATTTTACATATTGCGGCGGCGGTCATCCCTATGACTATTTTTGCTGTGTCGCTTATTTTGATGAGCATCCATCCCTTTGGCGACAGGCAAGTTTTGGTTGTAGATTTGTGGCATCAATACTTCCCATTTATTAGCGATTTATGGCATGGACTGCGTGAAGGCCGCTCTATGATGTGGTCGTGGACTGCAGGGGCAGGACATGACTATTTAGGGCATATCGGCTATTATTTAGCAAGTCCGTTTAATTTTTTGGCGGCATTATTCCCCCATGCTTGGCTGCGTGAGGTCTTGACCGTCTTTTTGATGTTTAAAATTGGACTGGCGGGCTTTTTCATGTCGCTTTATCTACGCTATATTTCTCCAAAACGCAGTATAATGATACCCGCCTTTGCCGCTGTTTATGCCCTTTGCGCCTTTGTTTTTGCGTATTATTGGAATTTTATGTGGATGGACACTTTTGCCATGTTGCCCTTGGTTGCCTTTGGTGTACACAAGCTCGTGGCGGAAGGCAAATACCGCCTTTTTGTTATATCCCTCGCATTATCCATCATTTTTAATTTCTATATAGGCTTTTTTATCTGTATTTTTGCTGCAATGTACTTTTTTGTGCTGGGGATAAAATACAAGTTAAATTTGCGTGAATTTTTGCGCCGCTTGCTGACCATTTCCATTTGCTCTATTGTCGCACTTGGACTTACAGCATTTTTATCCTTGCCTACCCTTGAAGTTTTGCAGCATACAGGGCGTGGCGATACCACTTTTCCTTCTTTTTCATTCTATCGTAGTTTTGTTGATGTGTTAGGCAATTTCGCTAGTTTTAGCCCCACCCGCGGCACCCCCGGAAGCGTTATGGAGCACGGTCCCGCAAATATCTATGCAGGCCTTTTGGTCATTTTGCTCTATCCTGTTTTCTTAATTTCAAAAATCCCCTTGCGTGAAAAAATTGCTTTTTCAGCAATGGCTGCTTTTATGCTTATAAGCACAAATATTAATGTGCTAAACTTTATTTGGCACGGCTTTTCATTTACACACGGGTTGCCTTTTCGCTATTCTTTCTTAATTTCATTTGTTATGATTATTATGGCATATAGGGCATTTTCGCTGGGTATTACCACAAAAATCACCAAATGGCATCTGCTTGCAATGGGCGGCGGTGCGGCGGTTTTTATAGCATTATCACATTTTGGCTCACATCCAAGTCATGCATTATTGGCCATAATTTTATCAACTTTATATATCTCAATTTTTGCATTAATGGCAGTGTTTAAAGACAAAGCAAAAGTCTTTACCACCGCAAAAATTGCATTGTGCGTTGTTGTTGTGGCAGAGCTTGCGACAGCGTCTTTTATGGGCATTACTCAGCAAAGCTACACAACAAGCCGCACGGACTATCCTTGGTCATATGAGGATGTGCAAAGCGTACTTGCCCACCGCCAAACGCCGGAACATGACTTCGTACGGACGGATTTTACACAAAGATGGTCTACAAACGACCCTGCATTATACGGAATTACAGGCATATCAATGTTTTCGTCTTTTGCAAACCAAAACACATTGAGATTTATGGGTGGTTTGGGGCTTATTAATTGGAGCGGCGGCAATAGCTACGCCTTTGCCGAAACTTCGCCGCTAACTGCTGCTTTTCTAAATATACGCTACCTTGTAGACCGCCTTAATACTCCCGCTGATGATGGTGTTTTTTGGCATAGGGTCGCAAATTACGGTTTTGTAAATTTGATGCAAAACAGCCGTCATTTGCCCCTTGGTTTTATGGTTAATCCCGCTATGGAGCATTATATAGGCGACATGCACAATCCTTTTAACTCTCAAAATGACCTGTTTAGGCGTGCAACAGGGCTTGACGGCGATTTATTCACTTTGTTGCCCGTAGTGCATGTTGGACACGAAAACCTCCACGTAACCAGCTGGGATGGCTTTGAATGGAATTTTAATATGGATGAAGGGCATACTAGTGGTATCTTTCGCTTCAACTACTCAATTCCGCACGATGCCGAGGTTTATGCCTATATCCGCATTACAAATACAAATGACATCCATCTAACAATAGGCTATGACGAACGCCATTTGCGCAACATACCTTCTCGTTACAGCGACACCCATATGTTTAGGGTGGGTAGCTTTGTCCAAGGTGATATGATAACCTTCCGCTCGGACACAACCCAAACGTGGGGCAATGCAAGCACTTTTGTGGGCGTTTTAAACCGAGAACTTTTTGAGGAGGGCTTTGCCATCCTCGCCAGCCAGCCATGGCAGCTAACCAGCTTTGCAGACACCCGCATCAAAGGTAGCATCACCGTTTTGCAAGACGGCATATTGTACACTTCCATCCCATACAACGGCTTTTGGCGTGCATTCGTAAACGGCGAAAGGGTTGAAGTTTTTGCAATAGACGGCGCAATGTCTGCCATTTGGCTTGAAGAAGGGGAACATTTTGTCGAATTCAGATACCACAACACCGCCTTTATCGCGGGTGTAACAATCAGCCTTGTTAGTCTAATGATATTTTTAGCACCAATAGTTATCGAATTTTTACATAAAAAAGGAGTGATACCTTATGGTAAAAAACCTAAAGCCGAACAACACACCGATAACGCCTAAAAGCCGTTACAGCTTGTCTATACGGATTATTGCCCACGCTTTGACTATCGTATTATGTTTTGGCGTTATTTTTGCCGGCATAAATAATTGGGATATTTTTGGCGTAACATCCCCTACGCCTTTTTCTGGAGTCGGCACCCCGTCTTGGGGTTCTCCAGAACTGCCCGCTTGGCACAACCCCTATCAACACCGCCCATTTGGACGTGTGCATGATTTTGGTCTTTTAGTTTTGGGTGATATGACTGTTGGGTACGGTCGTGGTATCAACCAATGGCAGTCCATTTCCCATGGCGAGGTTGGGGCAGCTATTATGGGTGATTTGAATTTTTATCGTGCCCGCGACTATATTGATTTTGGAAAAGCCCATGAGCCTTTTAATGCTCAACTGCCTATGTCTCACCCCATTCCACGTTTGATGGTCGGTGGCAATATTTGGGCGCAAGAATCTGGTGAAACTTATGCATCCATCCTGCTTCACGGCGGCGATATTTTAATGACGCAGGGCGCATCACTTTCAAATATATGGCGTATAGACGTTGCTATTGGCAATAGTACTTACACATACGGTATTGATTCTGGCTGGACTTTCGTCGGCGATTATAGCACAGTGTCCCGCATAAACAGCACAACAATGCAAGGATTTTTCAATAATGCAAGGAATTCTTTGACAAGTCTCAGTGATTCTTTTGCCGCTGGTGCTGTGCCTTGGGGCATTGATGACGGAGTCACAATTCGTGCTGCGAATGTGCATTATATGTCAAGTAATATTTTGACAGGAAACCTTGACTATCGTATGGGTGATTGGCCTGCTAATTGGGACACATTTGATGTTTTAATTTTTGACCTTGCAGTAAATTACACGTCTGGCATATATGACTATGCAGAGGTCATAACCCCCAATATATATTTTCCGCCTAATTTTGACGGGCTGTTAGTGTTTAATGTCCCAAACACAGGTGGTCCAACCTACGCACCCATGCGTTTTGACAATGATACAAATATTTTGAATAATGTAACATGGCCGGGGTTAGATGCAAGCCAAAATCACCATGCTCTTGGAAGGCATTTTAGCAACAGAATTATTTGGAATTTTACAGGAAGCAACGATATATACCACGAAATGCCTAACGGCGGCGGATATGCTGTTATTGGCGGCATTTTAGCTCCCCGCTCTACTTTTAATGCAGCATATGGCGGATATGTGAAAGGCCCTTTGGTTGTGCAAAACTTCAATCATTCAGGCGGTGGTTTTGAAATTCACACGCCAATAATCCCGCCTGTCTTCCCTGGCATTGTGCCCGAGCCGCCTATGCCCAGCACCCCCACTACTCCTCCAACGCAAACAACGCCTACGACAAACGGAGCAACGAGTACAACGAACGGGACTACAAGTACGACAAATGGGACTACAGGCACAACAAGCGGAGCAACGAGTACAACAACAAATGGCACTACAAGTACAACTAACGGTACTACTACGACTACTATCAACGGGACTACAACTACAACAAACGGAACTGAAGAAACTACTACCACAACCACGACTGCACCACCAGCAACTACTGCTCCAACGACTACCGAGCCAAACACACAAGAGCCAACAACACAGCCTCCTACAACTACTCCCACAACCACAGATGCTACTACAACCACCGCAGCAACAGAGCCAGAAACCACCGCCCCAACAACTACAGAGCCAAACACACAAGAGCCCACAACTACTCCTATAACAACCGAGACTACTACAACTAACGAACCAGAAACAACAATACCAACAACTACCGCACCGCCAACAACAGGCGGCACAGACCCAAACATACCTCCAATACCCCAAGAGCCAGGCAATGAATTAATTGAAGACCCACCGTATTTTTGGGAGTTAGACGACGAAGGAGCACCGCTAGGAAGATGGGAGTGGGACGAAAATGAAGAAATGTGGATATTTGATGAAGATGTTCCCCTTTCTTACTTCCCAAGCTCACCGCTTTTGCCGCAAACAGGCATCGCAGGCACGCCAATATATGTTTATTTAATGCTCATTGTAGCCTCTGCTGTAGCAGTTGTCACAACAGTAAAACTGGTACAAATAATTAAATTAAAAACAAGACAGTGATTGTTACAAAAGGTCGCAAATTGCAGATAACACCTTTCCAATACTGTCGTTAATAACTAGGTCAGCATCCTTGTCATATGGGGTGCTGTCTTTGTTTATCAGCACCATTTTACCCTTTGACGGCAAATGATGTATAAGCCCAGACGCAGGATAAACGGCAAGGGAAGTGCCGCCAACAATGAGCAAGTCCGCCGCCCGTATTGCTTTTACAGCTATATTAATCACCTTTTCGTCAAGCGTTTCGCCGTACAATACCACATCGGGTCGCACAACTCCTCCGCAGTCACATTTTGGTACGAAGCCGTCGTTATTCTTGATATCCAAAACATAATATAGGCCATAAGGAAAACTGCATTCCACGCAATACTGGCGGCTATTTGCTCCGTGTAGCTCCAATACCTTGTGGCTGCCCGCCGCTTGGTGCAAACCATCCACATTTTGAGTAATAATCCAGCGCAAAATTCCCTTTCGCTCCATCTGCGCTAAAGCCTTGTGCGCCGCATTGGGCAATGCGTCTTGATGTACCATGTTCTCTTTATAATAACGAAAAAACAGCTCCTGCCGCTCTTCAAAACAATCAATGCTTAATAAATATTCTGGCTCATATCCATACGCCTCCTGTGTGTTATACAAGCCTTTCTTCGACCTAAAATCGGGAATATCGCTCTCTGTTGAGACTCCTGCACCTCCAAAAAATACCATATTCTTGCTTGCCGCAACCATCTCTTTAAACTCCAAAATCTTTTCCACAGCCACACCCCTTTTTCAACAATAATGCTTTCAATTACAAATCTTATTATGCGAAAATATACCTCATTTGTCAAGCTATTTTCATTGTATCGACAATCATTTATAGCAATACGCAAATCTTACAAGCATGTGTGCTTGACAGATTTTTATTTTTCAATTAAAATATATAATGGGGAATTGTAAGAAAAAATGAGGTGTCCTATGTCTTCAAATGCTGTCGGTACGCTTATCGAAAGGCTTGCATTAAAAATATCATCAAATCCATCTGATAGCCTTGCTTTAATTACTAAAGAATTGGCTGATATTTTTTTGTGTGATTGTTATATAGGGACATGGAGCGGCGAGAAAATTGAAACAATTTCCCATAATCTAGATGAAGATGACTTTAAGTCACAATTTTCAATCGGAATTATACCTTGACATAGTATAAAATCCATGTTATACTGCAAAATAAGAGTGCTAGACAGCCCGAATTTTATTAGGTGACTTCTCAATGACACGGGGAAACTCCCCTAATAAAATAAGGT
>WRBU01000037.1 GCA_009784355.1 Defluviitaleaceae bacterium | reverse complement strand
TGTATCAATTTTGCAGTTATTCACATATCGTTGTGAATAACGGTTTTATGGGCTTTATAGAGAAAGTGGCGTATTTATAGGCTTTTGTCGCAGTCCCCAAACCCGCTCTGTGAGCGGATTTCATTTTCCACATAGTTTTCCACTTCGTTAATTTGCTTTTCACACAATCAACAGCCTATTTTACTGACATACGCTCTTATATTTTTTTGAAGTGTTAATTACTACCTGCTCAACGCATAAATCACATTGACCCTTGCGGTGATAGTTAAGTCTGCGGCTTGAATCGGCACATGCATTCTTGCCCCGTCCGCCGCTTCGCTGGCTACCAAGCCCATATCAAAATCTCCCCAAGACGTTGGTGCTGCCCATGTGTTGGTTTCTGTTACAGACATCACAACATCGATAGAGCTACCCAATGCACCGGCAATAGCATCGGCTTTTGCGGCAGCATCACGTACAGCAATGGCGAGGGCTTGCAAATATAATGCGCTTGAATCCTCAATACTAAACTGTATGCCATGCGATATATTTGCGCCTGCATTTACGGCTGTGCCAATAACTTCCCCAACATTGTCAAGGTTACGTACGGTAATGGATAGAGTGTTTGACACGCTATACCCGTCGTTAATACGGGTGCCTACCGCTGACCAGTTAAAGTTTTGATGAAGCGAGAAATTGCGGGTTGCAATATCGTCTTCACTAATTCCTGTTGCCAAAATTGCCGCCAAAACATTGCTCATGGCAGTATTATTTTGCTCAATAGCATTTTGTGCATTTGCATGGCGGGTTTCTACCCCAAGGGTAATAGTTGCAATATCTGGGCGGGCAGTGATAGAGCCTGTGCCAGAAACGCTTATTGTAGGGGCATCTGCTGCCTGCGCAAGTTGCGCAAGTGTTTGTTCGCTTTGCACGGGGGCAAAGAAGATGATAGCGGCGGCGGCAACAGCAACCACCAGACCAATAGCTGTCATAGATTTAATTTTGTTTTTCAAAATAAAAACCTCCTCATTTTTGTGCCTTTCAACTTAAGTACAGTTCTTAAGTTGAAAGGCTATATGCTTATTATAACGCAAAAATGAGGAGGGTAGTTCCCTATTTCAAAATTATTTTATTTAAGTCCATTGGCTGTATCCATGCTCCATCTTTATAAGCACGCATACAGCCGCCAGAAATTTCGTCTACAAGCATTACTTTTCCATCTATTTGCCCAAACTCAAATTTTATATCATAGAGCGTCAAGCCTTTTGTAGCTATATCATTTTTTACATGAGTAGCGATTTTTTTTGCAAGAGCCTTACATTCTTTGTATTGCTCCATAGTCATAATACCAAGAGCGGCGAGGCTGTCGCCTGTTATTGGCGGGTCGTTTTTTGCATCGTTTTTAAGCGTAAATTCTACCAAGGCATCTAAATCTGTGCCTTCTTCTATATAATCTCCATAACGGCGTGTAAAGCTGCCTGTGGCTTTAAAGCGCACAACAACTTCCAAACCCTTTCCGAAGAGCTTTGCAGGCTTTACGGTCATTTGCGCCTTGTTAAGGTCAGCCGATACAAAATGGGTAGGCACGCCATGCCCAGCCAGCATTTCAAAAAAATGTGTCGTCAAAGCCAAACACTCTTTGCCCAAGCCTTCTATCGTAAGCCCTACGGTGTTTTCACCAGGGTCAAAAACACCGTCACGCCCTGTCGCATCGTCTTTAAACTGCAAAACATAATTGCCATCTGCCAAAGAATACACATCTTTGGTCTTGCCTTTGTAAACTAATTCCATATAACCGCCTCCTTTGTCTATTGAAACATTATACCACAAAATTGCTGTGCCGTAAAGCATTGAAATTTTTTGAAAAATGGGATATAATAGATATGAGGTGTAATAATGTCTAATTTATTTTTTGAGAAAAAGTACGCTGATTTGGGGTATGATTTTATTTGTGGAGTTGACGAGGCGGGTGCAGGGCCTTTGGCGGGACCCGTTGCGGCTGCCGCCGTTATAATGCCTGCTGGGCTTGTTATAGATGGTGTAAATGATTCTAAAAAATTAAGCGAGAAAAAACGTAGCAACCTATCACAAATTATTATAGAAAAAGCCTTGTCATGGCATATTGCCCTTGTGCAACACGACGAAATTGACGAAATAAATATATTGCAGGCTCGCATGAAGGCAATGCAGGAAGCAATAGCAGGATTAATGCCAAAGGCAGATTTTGCGTTAATAGACGGCAACCGCAAGCCAGAGCTTCACATCCCCAGCGTTGCAATAGAAGGCGGCGACACAAGGTCGTTTACTATTGCGTGTGCGTCAATACTTGCCAAAGTTTCAAGAGATGCTATTATGGTAGATTACCACGAAAAATACCCGCAATATGGCTTTGACCGCCACAAAGGCTATGGAACAAAAGCCCATAAAGAAGCTATATCACAATTTGGGTTAAGTCCAATACATAGACAAACATTTTGCAAGGGTTACCGCCGAAATGAGGGAACATGATGGATATTAAAACTGCACTACTTCAATCTGTGCCAGAAAATACAGCTTTACATAACCAAATTGCAAGCACGGACGCTGCGACTTTGGAGAAACTCGTAGGGTCGGATACCATCCGACCTTTGGGATTGGAAATTTTTCAAATGCCGGCTGCCAGCAACCAGCTTTCACCTCAAGCAATGCAAATTCTGCAAGCTCTATTAGCCACGAAAGGAGAAGCTCCCATGAACTCCATAGACCCGATGCAATCCTTATTAAGCGTATCATCCATGACGAATATAAACTCCGAAACGGGCGGCGCAAACACGGCGCAAAATGTTGAGCAAATAAAACAGCCGCCGCAACTGCAAAGCCTCGCAAGTCTTGTAGCGGGGCAAACTTTTTCTGCAGAAATTTTAGACATAAAACAGGGGCAAATCTCTTTAAAGATGGGTGATGGCGGCACATTAAATGCCCGTTCACTTGTTATGCCTGATGCTAGAATTGGCGATAGGGCGGCTTTTGTCGTTCGTGAGGCGAATCAAGGTCAAATAACCCTAGAATTTTTGCGGGGAGGGGGTATTGGTGAAAACCGTGTGTCCGCCAGCATCATCCGTGAGGCTTTAACGGCTGCAAACATGCAAATAACCCCATCTAATGCCAGTGTGGTAGAAGATTTGGTAATCCGCAATATGCCAATAGACCAAAGCAATTTGCAAAGAGCGGCGTTTTTCCGCTACTCCATGCCAAGCGCACCTTTTGAGCATATTCAATTTTTGTTGGAAAATAATTTTACAGCAACAGAAAAAACCGTAGAAATTTTTGAGGGTTTGCAAAAAGGAAGTTTGAGCCTAGGCAAAGAAATTACAGCAACAATGCAAATGATTGAAAATATTGTGCCAAGCTCGCCCGAGCAAGCCCAAGTTTTGGATGGTTTCAAAAACCAACTGCAAGTCTTTCAATCGGCACAGTCTTCACAAGAAGCATCTACCCACCTACAAAATTTGCACAATGTTTCTCAAGAAATCGTTAAATTTGCGCAGGAAACGGGAAGCGCACCACTTGCGTCGTCGGCAGAAAACATTGCAGACATTATAGATTTTTCACGCAATATCACAGAAACAAAAATGTACTTCCAGCTTCCTTTTGTGGCAGGAGAGGAGCAAAAAACGGCAGAACTGCACGTTTTTAAGAAAAAGGGCGAGAAGGGCAAAAAAGCAAGCGGCTATAACGCCACGGCATTGATTGGTCTGGATATGGCGTTTCTAGGGCGTGTTGAAATAATGGTGAATAAAGCGGGCAGTAATGTAAGTTTGCAATTACGAAGCGATAAGGGTGCGACTTTGACTTCGGTTAACCTTAATGCAAAAGAGCTTTCAGACTTGCTGCAAAATGCAGGCTTTACGCTGACCCAGCTACACACAAAGGTAATAGACGAAAAATTTGACATAACAACGCCACTTGCACCACAGCAACCACTGCGGGAAATCCCGCCCGAAACCCCAGCGAGATATACTTTTGATGCGAGAGTGTGAGAATATGGATAAAAAAGATACAGACTTGAAAAAAAAGGCGGTAGCACTTCAATATAATATGGGAATGGTTGCTCCAAAAGTAATTGCAACGGGAGCCGGGCATCTTGCACAAAAAATTATAGATACCGCAAAGGACAGCGAGGTAAAATTGTATAAAGATCCAAAACTGGTGCAAGAACTTACACGGTTGGATTTGGGTATGGAGATTCCGCCCGAGCTTTACGCTGTTGTGGCTCAAATTTTGGTGTTTATTAACGGTTTAGATGCTATGGAGGCAATGCGGGCTTATGACGGGCAATAGCAAAGCAAAAGGAGATTATGGGGAAAATGTAGTGTCAAATTACCTCACTGCCAAAGACTATAAAATTTTGACCCGCAACTTTAAGGCACGCGGCGGGGAAATTGATATTGTTGCCCAAGATGGCGAATATATCGTATTTATCGAGGTAAAATACCGCACAGGCATTAGTTTTGGTGAAGGTATAGAAGCGGTGAATACTCCAAAATCACGCCGCATAATAGCAGCCGCAAAAGCGTATCTTTATCAACAAGATAAATGGGAGTATCCTTGCCGCTTTGACATTGTAGAGGTATTTGGTCGGGGACATTTGGACATCACTCACCATGAAAATGCTTTTTGGGAGAATTAAATGATTAAACGTGAAAAAGATGGAATTGTTTGGTTTGAATTTGGTAATTTGACAGCAGCTGGTGTGCGTCACTGTTTCACCACACGAATTGGCGGTGTTTCTACTAATGGCTACGCATCCTTAAATTTAGGACTGCACAATGGGGACAGCACAGCGAATGTACGGAAAAATTTTTCCCTCGTATGCGACGCTGTAGGATTTAACGCAGACAATGTGGTATTTAGCAATCAAGTCCATGGCACAAATGTTGTGAGCGTTTGCGAAGGTCTTGGGAACATGCAGCGGGTCAAGAGCGAAGCAGACGGACTTATAACAAACAAAGACAATATTGCTATTGCTACATATTACGCCGATTGTGTACCTATGCTATTTTACGACCCAATTAAAAAAGTTATAGCAAATTCCCATGCGGGGTGGAGAGGGGTTGTGGGCAATATTGCTTCCAAAACCATTCAAGCCATGAAGACTAGTTATGGAAGTCGTTCGCAAGACCTTTTGGTCGCCATTGCGCCATCCATTTGTGTCAAGTGTTTTGAAGTTGACATAGATGTTTACGAAAATTTCAAAAAATATCTTCCCTTTTCAGACAAATTCGTGTATAATAGCCCAAGTGTGCAAAATAAGTTTCATATTGACTTACAGCAAATATGTTGTGAGAGCTTAATTTTGGAAGGTGTTCCACGTGAAAACATTGAAATAGCCGCAATTTGCACCCATGAATACGAAGACCTATTTTTTTCGCATAGAAGAAGTCAAGGTGCACCGCGCGGCAATATGTTAGCAATGATACAAATGTAGGGGCGGATAGCGGCTTTGCCGAAAGTTTTAGTCTCCTGAGGATTACTGTTTTGAAAAAACTAATTACCGAAATTGAAATAGGAAGCATTGCTGGGGAGCTGGGCATAGAGGCTGGCGATTTTTTGGTTGCGATAAATGGGCAGTCCGTCCAAGATTTTTTTGATTTTAGAATGGTGCAGACGGACGAAGAGTTGGAAATTGTTATTGAAAAAGCAAATGGCGAAGAATGGATTTTAGAAATTGAAAAAGATGAAGATGAAGAGCTGGGCTTGATATTTGAAAGCGGACTTATGGACAATATGCGCCGCTGCGGCAACAAATGCGTGTTTTGCTTTATAGACCAAAACGCCCCGAATATGCGGGAAACCTTGTATGTTAAAGATGATGATTATAGGCTGTCCTTTTTGCACGGCAATTACATCACCCTAACCAATATGACGGATGATGATGTAGAAAGGATTTTGAAATACCACATATCTCCCGTAAATATTTCCATTCATGCCACAGACCCAAACTTGCGCATTAAAATGATGAATAACCCCAAGGCAGGTCGTTCGTTAGATTTTTTACAAAAGCTGGCAGATGGGGGTATTGCATTAAGCCTTCAAATTGTGTTGTGTAAGCATTATAATGATGGCGAACAACTTGACAAAACCATTTATGATTTAAGCAGATATATACCACGTGGCGGCGGGGATTGCTCTTTATCCGTCGTCCCTGTGGGCTTGACAAAGTATAGGGAAGAAAGAGGTTTGGCAGAGCTTGAACCCTTTAACGCAAATGATTGTAGAGAAGTTATCAAAAAAGTTAAATTTTGGCAGGACAAGCTGCTTTCTGAAAAAGATGCGAGATTTGTTTTTGCTGCAGACGAGTTTTATTTGAAAGCTGGTATAGATGTTCCAACCTATGGGGAATACGAGGACTTTCCCCAAATTGAAAATGGCGTAGGTATGATAGCTGCTATGAAGCACGAATTTAACAATGCTTTGTTAGAAAGCACAAATGAAAATCCGTTGCCGCAAAAAATCACTGTAGTAACAGGAAAGGCGGCTGTTGGCTTCATCCAAAGCCTTGCAGATGCTGCTATGGCGCAATTCCCAAAATTAGATATAAATGTTGTAGCTATAAAAAACGAATTTTATGGTGAGCTTATAACCGTTGTGGGCTTACTTACAGGTCAAGACATTATTGCGCAACTAAAAGGTCGAAGTTTGGGAGATTTGGTGTTATTACCGTCCGTTTGCCTAAAAAATGACGAAGATGTATTTTTGGATGACATTGCGTTAGAGGAAATGTCTGCCGTGCTAAATGTGCCTGTAAAGACTATTAACCCCCTTGGGCATGAATTTGTGAGGAGTTTATTATGCAACCAATAGTAGCTATTGTGGGCAGACCAAATGTTGGCAAGTCCACACTTTTTAACAGAATAATAGGCTCTAGGCTTTCCATTGTAGAAGATACACCGGGGGTTACTAGGGATAGGCTTTACGCCCAAGCAAATTGGCAACGCCACAATTTTTTGCTGGTGGATACAGGCGGGCTTGATATGGATTCAGACGACGACATGGTAAAGCACATCCGCAACCAAGCCCAAATTGCAATAGAAACAGCAGATGTGGTGCTTTTTGTGGTGGATGGCAAAGCAGGGATAACCGACGGAGATGCCGATGCCGCAAATATTTTGCGCCGTAGCGGCAAGCCTGTTGTGCTTGTGGTAAACAAATTGGATGACATAAAGTTTGACAACTTGGCATACGAATTTTACGAGCTAGGCATAGGCGAACCCCACCCAATTTCTGCCGCAAATATGCTTGGTCTTGGAGATATGCTGGACGTAATATGTGGGCATTTTGAAGGTTTTGCCGAAGGTGATGACGCTGACGACATTATAAAAGTTGCCATTGTTGGCAAACCAAATGTGGGCAAGTCATCCATCATCAATCGCATATTGGGTGAAGAGCGTGTTATAGTCAGTAATGTAGCAGGCACAACCCGTGATGCCGTGGACACTTTTTACGAAAAAGACGGTCAAAAATATATGTTTATAGACACCGCAGGCATAAGGCGGCGCAGTAAAATAAAAGAAGACATTGAAAAATACAGCCTTATACGTGCTGTTGCGGCAATAGACCGCTGTGATGTCGCAATTTTAGTTATATCCGCTGAGGATAATATCACAGACCAAGATACAAAAATTGCGGGCATAGCTCACGAAAAAGGCAAAGCGGGCATTATTGTTGTAAACAAATGGGATGCCATCGAAAAAAACAATAAAACCATGAAAAAATTTGAGGAAAAAATTGAGTTTGAGCTAAAATTTATGCCATATGCTCCAAAAATGTACATCTCTGCCCTAACAGGTCAACGTGTGGGTAATTTGTTTGACGAAATACAAACAGTGGCAAATAATGCCGCAATGCGTGTGCAAACAGGGGTGCTTAACGAGGTTATACTTGAAGCAACAGCAAGAAACCAACCGCCGTCGCAAAAAGGTGTTGGACTAAAAATATACTACGCAACACAAGTATCCATAAAGCCGCCAACTTTTGTGCTTTTTGTCAATAATAGTGAATTATTACACTTTTCATACAGGCGGTATATAGAAAACCAAATACGCCAAAACTTTGGCTTTAAAGGAACACCAATACACTTTATCGCAAGAAATAGGGATAGGAGCTGATGGTTATGGAGAATTTTCCGCTTTGGGCGTATGTTTTGATAGGTTATCCTTTGGGGTCGCTGCAATTTGCGTATTTTGTAGGCAAAATTTTTGGGAAAATAGATATAAGAGAACACGGCAGCGGAAATGCAGGCACAACTAATGTGTACCGTGTTATGGGAGTGCGTAATGGTTTAATTGTGCTGTTTTTTGACTTGCTTAAAACGATGGTGCCTATTTTGATACTTCAAACAATCCTTTATGGTCGCCCATGGGGCTTACAAAGCCTGCCTGACTTTGAAGCAACACATTATGTCCCCGGTCTTTTGTTGGGCTTTGGTGCTGTTTTGGGTCATTGCTTCCCTTTTTACTTAAAATTCCGAGGCGGTAAAGGTGTTGCTTGCGTTATAGGTATGGTTATAATGTTTGACCCACGTGTTTTGGTAATAGTTT